>DAIDLB010000168.1 GCA_027449725.1 Chlamydiota bacterium | reverse complement strand
TGAGGTCTTGAGTGAGGGAGTGAAGGATCGACGGAAAGAGGTCGAGATGCGAAGAAATGGGAGCTACGGGCCCCGGGGCCTTGCCCGGAAATTTGTAGTAGATGGGGACTCGGAGCTGCCAATCGTTGAGGTGGGTTCCATGAAAAAGGGCCCCCCCTTCAAAAAATTCCTCTCCGTGGTCGCCGGTGAGCGCGATCAAGCTCTCATCATAGAGACCCTCTTGCTTTAGCTCTGAGAAAAAATGTCCGACTAAATGATCGACCCAATGGATGGCGTTCCGGTAGCGGTTTTGTAGTTTTGCGAGATCGGGCGCAGATTCGGAGATCACGAGGTAGTCGATCGAGGCCGCCGCAGGCTGGAAGGGCTGCATCCCTGCAGGAGAGCTATATTCGGAATGGGTGGAGTCCATGAAGATGAGAAAGAGGGTTTTTTCCCGGTGTTTCGGCAGATCTGCAATCAGCGCTCCAATCGCACGCGCATCGCGCTCGCACGGTTCCGCTCGGAGCGTTGAAAAATCGACGATCGAATCGATCAGCTGCCGCTCTTTGCCAAAAAGGATCTGGTCCATGTTGAAATAGTGCAAGTCTGCGGCGGTATAGACGCGGATCCGGTAGCCCATCTTTTTCAAGAGCTGCAGGGGAATGCTTCCCTGTTCCCAGGTATCCCGGATGTGCGTCCATTGAAAGGGAAGTGTGGAGTGGAAGATGGAAAACCAGCAGACATGCGTTGAGTTTGCGTTGGAAAACGTCGATTCGGGGGCGAGGTGCTTTTTGCCAAAGGCGCTTATGTTGGGCGCAATCGAATCGGTGATGAAGTCTCGGCGCAAGGTTTCGATGACAAATAAAAAGACGTTGGGCTGCACCTCTTCATTGAAAGAAAGTGCTTCGAGCCGGCGCTGCAGTTCCTCTTCTTTTCGCGGTGGGCTGAGAGTCGCTTGCAAAGGAATTATATGGGCTGCCGGAGAGAGGAAGGTCGATCCAAGCGGAAGGGTTTTTTTGTATTTATTGTGGATGTCGCAGCTCAAATGATCTCTGGCGATGAGATCGAGGAGGAGAAGGAGAAGCCCGAGAGCGCCTGCGGCGGAAAAGAGCTGTTTTTGGGAGAGGTTCAACGGCTTTTTGAGCGAGATCTGATGCGTTGCCCAATAGATCGCAATTCCCGCGATCGGCACGAGAAGGATGGCTCCGACGATGAGGCCGATCATAGTCGGGTTCATATTCATCGATAGGAAGGCGACGCGGAAATGGTCAAGACCTCTGCCAAAGAAAAATTTGAAAAAATAGGAGAGCGAGACGTCCATCAGGCGGACGAGCGTGAAATTGGCGAAATGGGCGAGGAGGAGTGAGAAGAGGAGGCCGGCGTAGATTTTGAAGGTCCAGCGGGGGGCGCTCCGGTGGATGGCGTAGGCGAGGAGAATGAAACAGAAAACTTCGAGAAGGGCCTGGCCGAGCGCATAGCAGAGGAAAAAGAGGTGGGTGCCCCAATGGGGCTGCGTTGCCCTAAGGAAATGGGAGAGGGTCAAAACGAGCAAAACGAGAAAAAACGAGAGGAAATAGAGGTAGTTGATTCCTGGTTCCGGATTCGGGATGCGAGGAGGCTTTTTTATAGTCATTTCTTTTCAATCTAGCTCATTCAATTTGTCGAAACAAGGAGAACATTGACAGGGGGAAGGAAATGTGGTTGAATGGTGCTTTCCAGTTAAGAGACCGCAAATGCGTTGTAAAATTTTTACGTTGTTCGCCTTGCTGCTGAGTTCTTTTTCCTTGTCTGCAGAAGAAGCTGTTATCCCCTCGGTTGTGATCGGGGGCGGCGTCGGCGGAGGGACGTCTGCGATCTATCTCGCCAGAGCCCATTTTCAGCCCATTGTATTTGAAGGAGCGAAGCCGGGCGGCGCATTGGCCCAGTCGGAGGACGTGGAGAATTGGCCCGGCATATTGAAGATCCGGGGCGCCGAGCTGATGGAGCAGATCCGCTCCCAGGCGATTGCGGTAGGCGCAGATATCCGTGAAGAAGAGGTTGTGAGCGTCGACTTTTCCCAACGTCCTTTTAAAATCGTCACGCGCAAAGTGGATAATCCGGCGGAGATGAAAACCTATTACGCTGCGAGCTGCGTCATTGCCACCGGCTCTAAACCGAATTATCTTGGCGTAAAGGGCGAGGAAAAGTATTGGGGCGAAGGGGTTTCGAACTGCGCGATTTGCGACGGATCGCTCTACCGGAATAAACATGTTGGGATTGTCGGCGGGGGAGACAGCGCTGTATTGGAAGCGCTCTATCTTTCCAATATCGCAAAAAAAGTCGATCTGTTCGTCCGCAAAGATTTTCTCAGGGCGACCGATGAAGCGCGGAAGAAGGCGCTGCTCGAGCAGCCGAATATCGAGATCCATTTCAACACTGAAGTGGAAGAAGTTGTCGGCAATGACGAGGGAGTTACGGGCGTCGTTTTAAAAGACCTGGGAGTATTTCCCCTCGACGGTCTTTTCCTCGCCATCGGATCGACTCCGAATACGGTTCTTTTCCAGGGCCAGCTGGATCTGGATCCTTCCGGCTACATCGTATTGAAAGAGGGGCAGGAGACCTCCGTCCCCTTCGTCTATGCGGTGGGAGATGCGGTGGATGCCCTTGACAGACAGGCTGTCACAGCGGCAGGGGCCGGAGCGCGCGCGGCCTTGGCTATCCAGTCAAAGCTGTCGGCCCAGGCTCCTGCTCTTATCGCCGCCTACCGCGAACAAAAGGCGATGGAAAAAGCGATTGCGGACAACGGATCCGCTGCCGTCATCGAAATTTCCTCCGTTGCGCAGTTTGAAAACGAACTCAAATCGGGCTCGCCCCTCGTGGTCGATTTCTATGCAACCTGGTGCGGCCCCTGCAAGAGAATCGCTCCGGCGCTCGAATCGAGCGCCAAAGAGCTGAGCGGCAAGTACAAATTCCTCAAAGTCAATGTGGATACGATGCAAGAGCTCATGAAAAACTATCGGATCCGAGCGATGCCGACCGTGCTTCTCATCAACGAGCAAGGCGGAGTTGAGGAGAAAAAAGTCGGCGAACAAGAGATCAGCGAGCTTCTTTCGCATCTAAAGGCTGATTCAAAATAATTTTTTGTTTGGGTGTATGCCCGTTCCACTTCATCGAACTCTGATTAGCAATGTCAATCAAAATATTTATTGACTTCTTCTTTTATTTATAAAGAGTGCACTCAATTATTGTTAATTAATTGTAAATGTAATATAATTTATCGTTACATATAAACAATAAAATGGAGGTTATGTTGTGAGCGCAATTGATCAGTCATCGCAACCAACGCAATCTAGTTATTTTAAAAATGCTATAAGAATCGGCGGCGCTATTGCAGGCGTAGCGGCCTGTGGTCTCGGCTTAGCCGCATTGTGGTGCTCTGCCAGCGAAACCAATACCCCAAATAATTTATGCGGCCGTGGCAGTACAAACAGCACGAGCGTCGTTGTAAATACCGCTTTTCAGGGACTTCAGGTTGTTGCAGCCGCGGCGGTCTCCGTATTTCAGGGAATGGGAGTTGTCGGGAACCTTGCAGCCGGCGCGCATGTCGACCGGGAACAAGAGCATTTGCAAATGAATCAACTCAAGTTGGAAGAATTTCAAAACTGCTACGGGGCTCTTTTCAAATTGTCCCGATCCCAATCGGAATGCGCCGTGCCTGCACAGAACCGGACACGGCCCCCATTGGCGGCAGACAGAGGCTTGGCTTCTAACCTTCGATTGGGCGAAGAAATCCTGTTCGAAACGGGTAAAGACGTTCGCTTCTCGGTAAATAATATGCCTCGAAGCAAAAGGCTCATTGAAGAACAGGCAAGAAAGCAGGGAGCTTCCCCGGATGTTGCTGCTG
The DNA here is from genome assembly GCA_027449725.1 of Chlamydiota bacterium. Lineage (GTDB taxonomy): Bacteria > Chlamydiota > Chlamydiia > Chlamydiales > SM23-39 > JAKBAE01. Next base: position 1,372 of record DAIDLB010000168.1, on the reverse strand, counting down.
CATTTTCCGACGTTAAACACGATTTTTGTTTTCTCGTTGAACGGGCGGTAGCTTCAGATGAAGCTGAGCAAGAAGGCGGAGGGGTATTCGCGTATATGAAATCGGCTGCAAAATATGCGGTTGGCACCCACATCGGCAATTGTGGAGAAATGGCTGCCGTCGCTTTCTTTAAGGCGCTGGAAAAAGGAATGTGGAACGTCCCCGTAGACATCGTTTACATCACGAATGGCGACCACGCCTTTCTCGTCATCGGACGCGAACCCGACTCGGATCCCGAAAACTATAAAACCTGGGGGCCTTCCGCCGTCGTCGTCGATGCATGGTCCAAGAAGGTTTATAAGGTAAGCGATCTCGAAGCGAACCTTGAAGATTACTTTGGTTTGGACGAAACTACGGGAGAGCCTAAATTGCGGCCTTTCGATCCGAAAACACAGGGATTGGCAGTCGTGCTCTCAAGCGGCACTTCGATCAGGGAACTGAACTATTTCATCTACAGCGGAATCGGAATGTCCGATGGCCAAAAGGAAGCAGTCCTTGACCTTCGTAGATGTATGCAGCGTTTTCACAAGTCTAATGACTTGGAAACGAAGCTTGAAATAGCGAAAGAAGTCTCCAAATTGGTCAGAGAACCTGGAATCGCGGATTTCCCCATCGTCCAACAATTGAGGGATCAGATCGACCATTTCATCGAGCAGAACAATCAATGATGCGGTTTGGTAAATAGCCTCTTGAGGCCATCGCCAAATTCCTTTTCGACCCAGGATTCCAAATCCTGGGTTTCTTCTTTAAGGAGCTTTTCCTCGGCCGTTCTCAAAGAGAGGATGGAGAGGGACGGAGACTCATAGATCGCCCGTTGATTGGAAAAGCGGGCGATCAGTTTGTGTTTGCCGTTATGGAGGGCGATTTCGCAGGGAGGCCGGCTCGCATTGTAGCGGGCCATTGCGACAAAAGGCCACTTTCTAGACTGCAACAGCGACTCTCCTTTCAGTGCAGCCGGCAGGGCAATGCCGGGCGCTAGCGCATCCAAAATCGTCGGGAAGATGTCGATGTGGGATGCAATCTCCGGCTGGGGAGCCTCTTTTTTCGGGAGTTGAAAGTAGATCGGCACCTCGGTCTGCACGTTGTTGAGCTCCGAGAGATGGAACAGATGGCCGTACTCAAAGAACTCTTGGCCGTGGTCTCCGGTAAAGACGACGATGGCGTCTTCTATGCCGGGGGTTTCGGACAGGAACCGGCCGAAGAGAGTGTCGACGGTGTGGACGGCGTTTTTATACGCATTTTTGATTGCCGCGATATTTTTCTGAGTTGGGTAGGCTTTGAAATAGGCTAGGTCGTTTGCGACCGGTAGGAAGAGGGGCGCCGTTTCGTTTGA
>DAIDLB010000167.1 GCA_027449725.1 Chlamydiota bacterium | reverse complement strand
AGGCGCTGTTTCCAATAGGTGAAGGTGTTGTAAGGGATCTCTTGCTGTTGGCACCAGCGGGTAACGGTCATGCCGCTTCGCTGCTGCGCTTGAATTTTTTGCTCCCAATCCCGGGACTTGCCGGAAAACGGCTGATTCATAGGTCTCCTTGTAAATGAAGACCAGCTTACGAAAAATGCCATCTCAAAAAATAGATGGGCAGATTAGACGGTTACATATGAACCAATGTCGTCTGAAATGCTTTCAATGCTCATCTTAACCTCGCGTGGGCGAAGGAGAATGCTTGTGCAGTAAATTATTTACAATACGGTAGGAAACATTTTTACCGGCGGACGGAGTGCCAGCGGAGAGGATCTTTGTATTTACAGATTGGAGACAGGCGATTGGTAGGCTAAAGCCAAGGCTTTTGCCTGGGAAGCGATGGCCGGGTCGGAGACGTGCTCCAATTCTTTTGCCTGCAAGAGGCCCTGTCTCCGGTAGCCGAGCATGAAGAGGGTTTTTGCGCGATTTAGATGGGTTTTTAGGTGGGCGGGGTCGTATTTGAGAGCGCGGTCCAGCATATCGAGCGCGCGCATCCCGTCGCCGAGCTGCAGATAGAGCGCGCCGAGGGTCTGCAGGTCATAGGCATTATCGGGTGCTAAAACGAGCAGCCCCTCGAAGATTGTCAGCGCTTTTGCATAAACCCCTTGCTGAATGTAGGAGTAGCCAAGGGTGCGAAGATCGTTGATTTGCCTTTCTTGCCAGCCCAGTTCTTTCATCCAATCCATGACTATCCTTTCGCAAATTGATGCAGCCGGCCTTGAATGAGCCGATAGGTTTCTTCGTCGTCATACTGCTGTTGGACGAGCTTTTGCAGGGCCGGTTCGGGTTTTGCAGCAGCCTTGATCAGGTCGAGTTTTTCCGATAAAACGTCTGATCCTCCCAAGGAAGGAACGAGTAGATGAGTAAAAAGATTCGAAGTTCCGGTTAAAAAATCTGCGGGACGGTCGAAGAAAGCCCAGATCGTTGTGTAGCCTACCTCGAACTTCGTATCGAGCGGCCTTGTCGGCGAGACGACCGAAATGGACATCTTATCGCGGATTACATTTGAATCCTGCAGCAGATGCAGATCTTTTTGGTCCAGCGCATTCAGCGCGTACTGCTTGTACGCGTCAATCCCTAAATTCGATATGTCAACAGGCTTGCTGCTCATCCGGTTCTCCCACTTGCTCCCATTATCCCAGTGTAGCAATCGGGGGAATTTCTCCTGAAGGGGAGTTTTGAACATTCTCCCGAATTCGCGTGGGTAGTTAGCATCTTATTGAAGGTAAGTCTGTTGCTTCGGTTTGAAAGAAAACGGGGGTGGGTTTGTGAACAAATTTCCCACAATTTCCCACCGGCTGTTGAAAATTTTTAGGAGCCTGGAAGAGATTGAGTTGGGTGTGGATTTGAGGAGTTGTTTCGACAAACCGATTGCGCGGTTTGACGTCCGTTTGCTAGTCTGTGGGAAGAAGTGGAAATGTGATGAAAACCTTTTTCTTCAGCGGCTCTTCGGCGGCGAAACTCGATGACAAGGGGCGTTTTGTCCTTCCTCAAGAGATGCGCTACGGCCTTGTCGAAGAGGGGAAGTGCGAGTTTGTTCTGGGGCTTGGCCTCGGCGGATGTCTTGCGATCTACCGCAGGAGCGCGATCGAGGCGATTGTGGAAAAGTTCCGCGAAAAGCAGCACATCGCTCAGTATCAGAAGTTTTTCACACTCTTTTTTTCCACGCTGCATCAAACCGAGTGCGACAAGATCGGCAGAATTTCTATTCCGGCGCCTCTAAAGAGCGCGGTCGGAATCCAGAAAGAAGTCGTCGTTGCCGGAGTGATGGACAAGATTGAGATTTGGCCGAAAGAGGTGTACGACCGCAACTTGCAGAACATGCTGCAGGGAGAAGGAAGCCTTAGCCTCGAGACGATGGCCCAGGAAGCGTTTGCGCTCCTCTCCGAAGAAAAAACCCTCTCCGAGAAGGTGCAGCACGCGCAGGCAAATCCTCTCTATCAGGCTGGCCAGCCGTGACTATACCGCATGCGCCGGTTCTCTTGAACGAGGTGCTGGCTGTTTTTGACGGGATGAGGATCCTGTCCTTTGTCGACGGGACGCTGGGGGCGGGCGGCCATGCCGAAGCGATTCTCAGCGCTCACCCCGAAATTGAGACTTTTATCGGCTGCGACCGCGATCCTGATGCGCTGGCTCTGGCGAAAGAGCGGCTTTTACCCTGGAAAGGGAAGGTGAAGTTTTTTCACGGGACGCACAGCGAAGGGCTCTCGAGTGGGTTGAAGGTGGACGGCGTGCTGATCGATGCGGGCGTTTCTTCCATGCAGCTCGACCGGGCCGAGAGGGGATTTAGCTTTCAGGGCGAAGGTCCGCTCGATATGCGGATGAACCCCGAGGCGAGGCTGACCGCCCGGGAGATCGTCAACCGGTGGCGGGAAGAGGACCTCGTTCGGATCCTAAAGGATTTTGGCGAAGAGCCGCGCGCACGGGCCGTCGCCAGGGCGATTTTGGCCGCGCGGAAGAAGAAAAAGCTTGAGACGACGCGCGATCTCGTCGAAGCGATTCGGGGAGCGGCCAGGGGAAAAAAACACCTCCACTTTGCCACCTTGACGTTTCAAGCGATCCGGATCGCCGTGAACGACGAGCTGGGCGAGCTGGAAAAGGGGATTCGGGCAGGGGCTGAGGCGCTCGAGACAGGCGGACGGATCGCGGTGATCAGTTTCCACCGCCTTGAGGACCGGATCGCCAAGCAGTGCTTCCGCGAGCTTGCGTTGAAGGAGACGCTGCAGCCCCTGACAAAAAAACCGGTCGAACCTTCTGAGGCCGAAGTGAAAGTAAATCCGCGTAGCCGCAGCGCGAAATTGAGGGCGGCAGAAAAACTATAGGTATACGCATGCAACGGGGACCCGCGCTTCAGCTCCTATTTTGCCTCGGCGTCTTCTCTCTTTTCCTTTATTCCTACCAGAGCAAGCAAAACGTTTTGACTCAGTTGAAGATCCGTTTGCCTGAACTCGAAAAAGAGATCTCTGTGATCCGCGAAGAGACGCAGCGGCTTCAATTCGAGATTGATCGGGCCGAAGGGCCCTCGAGGCTCATCGAACTGGCCCACCGGCCCGAGTATCGCCATTTGAAGCATCCTCTCCTGAAAGAGGTGCTCACCGTGCGCGAGGGGATTGCTTTACAAACCGAGAAACCCAGTCACGACCTTTGGTAGAATCCGGCGAACGGGTGCGCCTCGTCGCGCTCGCGATCTTTTTAAGCCTTCTCTGCCGACCCTTTCATCTGGTCGAAGTTGTTCGGCGGGGACTTCAAGGCCATCGACGGCTCGTACTGGTCGCTGGCCGTGGAAGTGAAGTTCTATCTGTGGATCAGCCTGCTGTATTTCTCGGTCGGCGGCGCGCGCTTTTTCAGGTCGGCGGCCTGGATGTTCGGCGCGCTGGTCACCGCGTCGGTCCTGATGCGAGTGCTCAACGTGCCGCACCGCTGGGGCCTTGACTTCATCTTCGCGCTCGACGCCCTGCCA
>DAIDLB010000166.1 GCA_027449725.1 Chlamydiota bacterium | reverse complement strand
AGTCCCCAAGATGTTAATGCAGAAGATCGAGCCACTCGTCAGCGCTCACCGTATCGCCCTGGACGCCTCCGTCGAGGATTTGGTCGGCGGCGTCCTGCTTTTTCTCTTTCATCCTGAGCATCTTTTCTTCGATGCTGTTTGGGGTGAGGTAGCGCTTGATGAAGACGCTTTTTTTGCGGCCGATCCGGTGCGCGCGGTCGATGGCCTGCTTTTCCACCGCCTCGTTCCACCAGGGATCGAAGAGGAGGACGTAATCGGCTGCCGTTAAGTTGAGTCCGACACCTCCGGCCTTCAAGCTCAAAAGGAGTACGAGCGGCTCTTGGCTCTCCTGAAATTCCCTGACTGCTTCGGCCCGCTTTTCTGCAGGCACGGAGCCGTCGATCCGGAGCGTCTTGAAGCCGAGCTCTTCGATCGCATCAAGCATCGATGTGAACTGGCTATAGACGAGCGCTTTGCTTCCCTGGCCAAGAAGGTCTTCCAAATCGCTTTTCAGAAGCTGCAGCTTTGCGCTTTCGGCTTCGCTTCCCACCAGCCTCGGGTCGCAGCAAATCTGCCTGAGCCTGAGGATCGCCTCCAAAATTTCCATCCGGTGCGCCGCGGCGCCGTCCTCTTCGACCATCGGGCGGAGCCGCCGCAGCGCGCCCGTCTGAAACTCCTCGTAGACCGCTGCTTGAGCGCCGTCCATCTCGACCCAGACGATCTGCTCGATCTTTTCCGGCAGATCGAGCTCGACGTTTTGCTTGCGGCGGCGAAGAAGAAAAGGCCGGCTTTTTCTTTGCATTGCTTCCGGGGCGTCTTTGGCGTGAAGGAGATCGGGCATCAAGAAGGCGAATTGGGAGGCGAGTTCGCTGGAGCGGTTTTCGATGGGGGTGCCGCTGAGGCAAAAACGGGAGCGGGCCTTGAGCCGCAAGGCCGCGTCTGAGGTTTTGGTCTTCAAGGTTTTGATCGCATTCGACTCGTCGAGGACAACGCACTCGAACTCGATTTGGGAGAGCGTCTCAATGTCCTGGCGCAGAATCGCGTAGGAGGTCAGGACAAATCCATCGGCCGGCATAGTTCTGTCGCTGCCGGCATAGACAGCGACTTTGGCTTCAGGTAAAAAGCGGCTGAATTCAGCGCGCCAGTGGTAGAGAAGAGAGGTCGGTGCGACGATCAAAACAGGCAAATTTGTCCCCAGCCGGGAAAAAAATGCCAGGAGCTGCACCGTTTTGCCAAGCCCCATCTCATCGGCCAAGAGGCCTCCGAAATGAAATTTGTGGAGGAAGGAGAGCCACCCCACCCCCGTCTCCTGATAGGGGAGGAGCTCTCCTCTAAAGGAGGGGCCGGGCAGCTCTTTCCCAATTCGATTCGGGTCGGAGAGAAGCGAAACCGCTTCTTCCAATTCTTTCTGCCAAAGCGCTTTCAGCCCAAGGCAGGCGGCCAGGCGTCTCTTGGGCAGGCGAAGGGTTCCCTCTTTCCATTCTTCATCGATCAGCTCGCCCAAAAACCGCTCGGCCTCTCTCCTGTCGATCCAGGCGCCCTGGGCCGTCCAAACCCGATGTTCTTTGAGCGCCTCCAAGGCGCCCTGCAGCGCAGGGTTGGCCTTGAGGACGATCTGCCCTCCCTCTTCCCGGATTTCGCAGTCCCACTCGGCAAAGCGGCTAGCGCCCCTTCCTTTGGCGTCGAACACCTTCCAGCCCACATCGAAAAGAAGAGAGAGGGCGTCCGCCGCCTTTTCTCCCGGACAGTAATAGGGCGAGCGGCCAACCTGCTTGCGCAAATAGCCCGCTTCCAAGAGATCCTGTTCCCACTGTTTTTCTTCCGAGACCAATCGTTTTCTGGAGCCGATGAGAGGCGAGGGATCGAGGAACGAAATGGTTCCGACATTCCCGTAGTTCATCCAAAGCTCTCCAAAGCAGCCGTTCGGATCGTGCAGGTGAAGCTCGGGGAGGACGATCAATGGCGCCTCTTCCTTCTTCTTCCAGAGAATGGAAAACTCTTCTTCATGAAAGCGTCTCTTTTCCGTTCCCTCTAATCCAAATAGGCCGCCCCTTGCTTTGTCGATCCATGCGGGCCGCCCGCTGTATGGCGCGGCATACAGAGTAGCTCCGATGAGGGCAAAAAGACGGGACGGGGTCAAAATATGCCAGGCGATTTCTTTCAGCGGAATTTTTTCGAAAAAGGCCTCGAGGCGGCAAGCTTCGCTGCCGAACGACTCCCCTTCCCAATGAATTTTTGTCTCGGCAATCCCCTCAACGCGCAGAGAACCGATCGAGAACCTGCCTGTCTTCGCAAGAGAGCGGAGCAATTCCAAAGTAGGCTCGAGATCGATCTGTTGGCAGGGAAGCGTTTCCGGCGCCATGCCGGGCGAAGACTTGCGCTTGGCCAGGATCAGGATCTGCAGCGGCGCCTGATCGGACTCTTTGGCCAATTCTTTGAGCGTCGAAGGATAAAGCATGCGCTTTCTCTGCGCGCCCCTCTCTTCGATGAGGATGCGAAATGATTTTGCGGCAGGATCAATTCGATAAATTAAATCTGACAATACTCTCGCCTGCGAAACGGCTTCGAGCTGCCGTCTTCCCGATACGGCCTGACGCGTGGCTGCTGCATGCACGCTTCGGAGCAGCACCCTTTATGGGCAGGATAGCAAGACGAGCAGCAAACGAAGAGCTCATTGCAATCCATGTTGGCGCAATTGTAATAGACGTCGATCGGGGTTTTACAGTGAAGACACTCGCCTATCGGCGTTGCTTCTTCATCTGAAATGGGGACGGTCAGCCTGTCGTCAAAAACGAAGAGCTTCCCCTTCCAATGTTCACTTCCTTCGTGAAGGCCGTATCCGATCACTCCCCCTTCGAGCTGAAAGACCTGGTCGAACCCCTCTTCCTTCATCAAGGCAGAGTAAAACTCGCAGCGGATCCCTCCGGTGCAATACATCATGACCCGCGTCCGTTTGGGGTCGCGCGCCTCTTTGAGGCTCCGGGCATATTCGGGAAACTGGCGGAACGTTTCGCAAAGGGGCAGCTCGGCGCCGTCGAAATGGCCGACTTTCCACTCATAGCTGTTCCGCACGTCGATCAAGACCGTATCGGCATCCCTCTCTTCCAGCATCCGCTTCCACTCCGCGGGAGGAACATGCTTTCCCCGCTGCGTTAAATCGACCTCGCGGTCCATCGCGACGAGCTGCTTCCGGTACCGGACAGCCGTTTTGGGAAACATCTGTTCTTCCGCGCCGTGGATCTTGAAATCGAGGCCGGAAAAGCGGCCGTGCATCCATTCCATGTATTCTTGGGCATGAAGCCTCGCCGCGCTCATTTGGCCGTTGATCCCCTGTTCGGAGATATAAATCCTGGACTTGACGTCTCGCCCTTCAAAAAATTGTTTATGAAGAGCGACCTCGCCATGCGGATCGGCAATGGGGCCGATATGGTAAAAGGCTAAAACAAGGTAGGGATGATTTTCAGTTTCCATAAGAGCCGGCAGTATAGCAAAGACTCCTCAGATTTTGCAATCCCCGACGCTAAAGAAATTTCTTTCCCTTGTCGAAAATAGGAATCCCCGCTATGATCTTTGGCTTTACTTCGGAGAAAAAATGTCTCGTTATACAGGACCTAAAAACCGCATTGCGCGTCGATTTGCGGCGAACATTTTCGGAAAAGCCCGCAACCCGCTCCTCCACAAGCAGAACCCCGCAGGGATGCACGGAGCGAAGCGCAAGAAAAAATCAGACTACGGCATGCAGCTCGACGAGCGCCAAAAACTGAAAGCCGTCTACGGCATGCTCAGCCAAAAGCAACTCGTCAACGCCTATAAGAAAGCGCTAACCCGTCCGGGCAATACCTCTCACAACTTTATTGAACAACTCGAGTGCCGACTGGACAACGTCGTCTACCGCCTCCGCTTCGGCGCAACGATCTTTGCCGCCCAGCAGCTCGTCGCCCACGGCCACATTATGGTCGACGGCAAGAAAGTCGACAGACGTTCCTTCCTGGTCCGTCCCGGCATGGTCGTCTCGGTGAAACCCGCATCGCGCCAAATGAAAGCGATCCAGGCTGCGCAGGAAAATCTCCACCGCGAAGTTCCCGGCTACATGGTGATTGAGGACGATAAGTTTTCCGGCCGTCTCGAGTCGATCCCACAGCTCGACCAGATCCCACTGCCGATCCCAATCAACATCCCTCTCGTGTGCGAATTCCTCGCCCACACGAACTAATTCTTCCGTGGCGAAGGCTCGCCCTTCGCCACAGGTATCCTTGCGATGGAAACTAAAAAAAAGACTGTCTCTATCACAGGGGCTGGCCAGGGAATCGGCCAAGCGATTGCGTTCCGTTTTGCTTCAGACGGATCCAATATTGTCATCGTCTCGAAAGACAGCCCAATCCAAGCCATCCACTTGTCCAGA
>DAIDLB010000165.1 GCA_027449725.1 Chlamydiota bacterium | reverse complement strand
CCGAAAATCGACTGAACCTCCTCGTGACTGCACCCCTTAACAAAATGGCCGTCCGCCCGTCATCCGGATATATTCCTTTTGCCGCTCGGCTGCGGTCAGGCTTCGGATGAGAGTTTGGGCGTCGGCGGTTTTTTCGACAAGCAGATGGGAGTGTGCATGCTGCGCTGCCTGCGCGAAGTGGGTGATGCAGATGATCTGGCGGCTTTTGCCCAGCTCTTTGAGCTTTTCTCCGAGGATGGAGGCGGCGATCCCGCCGACATTGCTGTCGATCTCGTCGAGGACAAGCGAGCCCCTTTCTTCTTTCGCCGCCAAGACGGTCTTAAAGGCGAAAAAGACGCGCGACTGTTCGCCGCCGCTGGCGCACTCTTCGAGCGGCTGCAGGGGCTGGCCTTGATTTGCAGAGAAGAGGAAGCGGATGGCGTCGCACCCATCCGCGCCGAGAGGTTTTGGCTCGATGGCGATCTCGAAGCGCGCGTAGGGCAAGTGGAGCGTGCGGAGCTCTTTTTGCATTGCTTCCTGAAGGAGGGTTGCCTCTTTCTTGCGGCAGCGGGAAAAGTCGGCCGCAGTTTTCTGGTTTTCTTCCAGAAGGCTTCCGTATTCCTTCTCAAGAGCGGCAATCCTCTCGTCGAGCTGTTCAAAGGTAGAGAGATCGCTTTTGAGGGCGGCGAGGCGAGCATCTACTTCTTCATACGATTTTCCGAACCTGCGTTTGAGCTTTTCGATCCGGGCGATCCGCTCTTCGATTTTTTCGAGAGCGAGGGGATCGGCATCTTCACTCGCGGCGGCGGCATCAAGGAGCCGTTCCGCTTCATTGATCTCTACGCTTGCGCTGGCGAGGAGCGAGGCCGCTTCGGGGATGGGGAGGCGCGTTGCCATTTTTCGGAGAAGAGAGGGGAGGGCCAGTTCGGCAAGCTCGCTTTGAACCGACGCGAGAATAGACAGATGTTCGGATGCCTTGGCAAGGCGGGCATGTTCTTCGGCGAGTTTTTCTTCTTCTCCTTCTTTCCAGGCAACGTCTTCGATTTCGGCGATCTGTTCCTGGGCGGTTTGACTTGCTAGGCCCGCCTTTTCTTTCTCGATTTTTAGCCGAGCGAGGTCAGAGGCCATCTTTTGCTGCAGGGCAAAGGAGCGGGCGAAGGTCGCGGCCGGAATAGCCGCCCACTGATCGAGAAGGACGCGCTGCGAGGCGGGGGAAAGGAGTTCTCTTGCCTCATTTTGATCTGCAAACTCGATGATCTCTTGAGAGAGTTTTTTGAGTTCGGCCGCGGCAATGAGCCGGTCGTTGCAAAAGGCGCGGGTTTTTCCGGAGGGGAGGATTTCCCGCCTGAGCGTGCAGGTCTCTTCCCCGGAAAAGAGGTCGGGGTCGAGGACGGAGCACCGGATCTCTCCTTCGATGACAGCCGGTCTGGACGGATCTCCGAGCATTTGGAGGTCGCCTTTCTCCCCGCAAAGGAGACGGATCGCGGCGAGGACGGCCGATTTGCCGGCGCCGGTTTCTCCCGTGAGAATGTTGAGTCCCGGGCCGAAGCGGATGTCCGCCTTTCGGATCAGGATCAGATTTTCAATCCTTAAGCGCTCTAGCAAGGATCTCGCCCTTTGTTTT
>DAIDLB010000164.1 GCA_027449725.1 Chlamydiota bacterium | reverse complement strand
CGGACTCGAGGCAGCGCCGGATGACGCGGCCCTCGTTTTTGACGATCATGTTTAAGCAAATCGTTTTCATAAAATTCCGGGTTTCCAAAGGGCTTGCCCTTGGGTCGACCCGACCCTTTGGCGGGGTTTTAGGGGCGGAGCCCCTAACCTATGTTTTTACTTCATACCGGAGGGGTTCTCCCCGGGGTTTGGTGAGGAGGAGGTTGCAGGGGCTGGGGATTTTCTCTTCGAGGATGGCGGAGGCGAAGAGGTTGACGACTTCGTGTTGGATGAGCCGTTTGAGGGGGCGTGCGCCGAAGGCGGGGTCGTAGCCTGCGTGGGCGAGGTGGTCGATGACGGCTTGATCCCAGGCGAGGGTGATGCGCCTGTCGGAGAGGCGGGAGGCGACGCGCTGGAGCTGGATGGCGGCGATTTGGGCCATGTCGGATTGTTTGAGAGGGGAGAATTGGAGGATTTCGTCGATGCGGTTGAGGAATTCGGGGCGGAAGGTTTGGCGGAGGGTGTCGGGATTGGTGTTGGAGGTCATGATGAAGAGGCTGTTTTTGCAGTTGACTGTACGCCCTTTGCTGTCGGTGATGCGGCCGTCGTCGAAGATTTGGAGGAGGATGTTGAAGACGTCGGGGTGGGCTTTTTCAATTTCGTCGAAGAGGACGACGGAGTAGGGGCGGCGGCGGAGGGCTTCTGTCAGCTGTCCTCCTTCGTCATAGCCGATGTAGCCGGGAGGGGAGCCGATGAGGCGCGAGACGCTGTGCTTTTCCATGTATTCGGACATGTCGAGGCGGATGATCTTGTCTTCTTTGTCGAAGAGCTGCTCGGCGAGGGCTTTGACGAGCTCGGTCTTGCCAACGCCTGTGGGCCCGAGGAAGAGGAAGACGCCGACGGGGCGGTTCGGGTCGTTGAGACCGGAGCGGGAGCGGCGGATTGCCTCCGAGACCGCTTTGACGGCGAGGGGCTGGCCGATGACCCGATGGGAGAGATGCTCTTCGAGGTGGAGGATTTTTTGCGTCTCTTTTTCGAGCATCTTGTCCAGGGGGATGCCGGTCCATTTGGAGACGATCTGTGCGATGAGGGGCTCGTTGACCTCTTCCTGGAGGAGGCGCTCTTTCAGGTTGGCAAGTCCGGCGCCCGCTTCTTCAATTTCCTTTTGCAGGGCGGGGAGGCGGCTGTAGCGGATCTCGGCGACTTTGTTGTAGTCGGCTTTCCTCTCGGCCTCTTCTTCCTGGAAGCGGAGCTTTTCTAGGGCGTCTTTTTTTTCGTTTAGGGTCTGGATGAATTGCTTTTCGCGGTTCCATTTCGAACGGAGCGTCGAGAGCTCTTCTTTAGCTTCGGCGATTTCCTTTTCGATGTCGTCCAGGGGGGCATCCTCCCGTTTGAGGGCTTCTTGCTTGACGATGAGCTTGGCGAGGGCCCTCTCTTTCTGGTCGATCGGGAGGGGGAGGCTGCCTATCTGCATCCGGATGAGACTGGCGGCCTCGTCGATTAGGTCGATCGCTTTGTCGGGAAGTTTTCTGTCGGCGATATAGCGCGACGAGAGGAAGACGGCGGCGTGGAGCGCGCTTTCGGTGATCCGGACACCGTGGAAGATCTCGAAGCGCTCTTTGAGCCCGCGGAGGATCGCGATCGCATCTTCGAGGGAAGGCTCGCCGATGAGGATAGGCTGGAACCTGCGCTCCAGGGCGGCGTCTTTCTCGATGTGTTTTTGGTATTCGGCGAGCGTGGTGGCCCCGATGCAGTGGAGGAGGCCGCGCGCGAGGGCCGGCTTGAGGAGGTTTGCTGCGTCCATGGCCCCTTCGCTTGCGCCGGCGCCGACGAGAGTGTGCACTTCGTCGATGAAGAGGAGGATCCGGCCGTCACTTTTTTCGATCTCTTCCAAAATGCTTTTCAGGCGCTCTTCGAACTCTCCCCGGTATTTCGTGCCGGCGATGAGGCTGCCCATGTCGAGCGACATCAGCTCTTTGTTTTTGAGCGAGTCGGGGACGTCGCCCTGAATGATCCGGTGGGCGAGGCCCTCTGCGATCGCGGTCTTGCCGACGCCCGGGTCGCCGATGAGCATCGGATTGTTTTTGGTTCGCCTCGAGAGCACTTGAATGGTGCGGCGGATCTCTTCATCGCGGCCGATGACGGGGTCCATCTTTCCCGCTTTGGCCAGCGAGGTGAGGTTCTTGCAATATTTTTCGAGCGCTTTTAGGTTTGATTCGGCGTCAGCGCTGTCCATCGTCTTCGTTCCGCGGATCTTTCGGATCTCGCTCATGGGGTCTGACTTTTTCGAGAGTTTTTTGAGAGAGGCGTCCCAAAATGCCAAAAAGAGGTGGTCGCTGCCGATGTAGGCGTCTTTCATCTGCTTGGCTGCCTGGTCTGCCTGGGAGAGCTTCTGTTGGAGTGCTGCGGAAATTTGGGGCGCCTGGCCTCCTTCGCTATATACGGGGAGGTTTTGCAAGGCTGCCTCTGCCTGTCGAAGCAATAGGGCGGAATCGATGCCCATTGCCTGGCAGATGGAGGCGAAATAGCCTTGGGCCTCGAGGAGAAGAGAGCGGAGCAGGTGATTGTCGGAGACCTCTACATGCCTTTTGCTTTGGGCGTATTGAAAAGCCTCTTCCAAGGCTTTTGTTGCTGCGGTATTGAATTGCGGAGCCATGATTCATTCCTCCTGTTAAGCAAGGCTAGTATAGGCCTAGTAAACATTTGTTGGAATAGAAAAATTTAATTTGAATTAAGTGCAGTAATTGTAGAGTATTAATTCCTATCGCGCCGCCAAAGCGATTTGGATGTCTTCTGCCAATTTGAGCGTCAGGTAGCCTTTTTGTCCGACTTCTTCCGAGGGGAATGAGGTGATGGTATATTGCTGGACGATGACGGCTACAAAGATGGCGATCTCGGCTTTGGCGAGCCATTGGCCCGGGCATGTGTGCTGACCGTCGCTGAAGGGAAACCAGGGAAGCGTTTTGGGAGGGTTTTCAAATCGGTGCGGGTTGAATTGATTTGGATTGGGGTACTGGGTCGGGTCTCTAGCGGCAAAAGCCGGAGCGCACATCAGGGTTTCATTCTTGCCAAACCGCTCTTGGAAAACCACCTTTCCCTCCGCATTTGTCGCTCTGCATAATATGTCGGACGCAGGCTGCCGATTGATCACATACCCGGGACAAAACAGCCGAATCGATTCGGCAAACAGGCGATCGATCGTTTTGGAGTCAGCGGCAATTTCGTGGAGAGGCTTTGAAGAAGCTGAGACCTCCTGAAAAATTTCTTCCTGAACTTCCGGATGCTGTCCGAGTTGCCATAAGAGGTAGCAAAGAACGGAAGCTGCAGTCTCAGAGCCTGCGAAATAGGTGGTAAAGAGGGTGAGCTTCATCTGAATCGGCGTCATCTTCTCTTTGATCCCTTCAACCAAAGAGCCGAAGATTGGTTTTTCCCGAGTTGTCATCGCCGTATCGATCGCCTGTCTCATGATTTCGAGCGACTCTTCATACTCTTTTAATTCTTTCTGAGAAAAAGGCCGTCGCCACGCTTTTTTTATGGTGAAGACGCTTAAGAGATCGAGAGCCGAGGAGATGGTTTTGTAGGTTTTGAAAGGGCCGGGATGGCCCAGTAACAGTTTGGAGATCACGCTGGTCGAATAGATCATCGTTAGATGCGTCGCGCTGATTTTGTCTCCCTTTCCCCATGAGGCTTTTAAGACCGTCTCCGCTAACTCCTGAAGAGCGGCGCCATGTCTTTTCATGTTCTCCGGCCCAATGAGCTTAAGAATTGGCTGTCGATAAAGGCGGGTCCATTCCTTATTGCAGGAGAGGACAAAATCATCTTCGGTAATGAGGTCTCCCGGATACATATCTCTCAACATGGGGAGGATGGCTCGCCCGTTTTCCTTGTCGTTGAACAGGCCGTCTTTTGGATCTTTTCGGGCGTAACGCAAAATCGCCTTCATCAGCGAGGCGTCCGTGGTTATTTTGAAAGAAAAAAAAGCGGAAAAAAGAGGGCTGAATTTTCGCATCGGACACATGGCTTTTGCCGCCGGCTCGCGCAACTCTCCCTGTTTAATGAGACGAAACGTCGTCACAATCCTCCCAGGAATGGTTAGAGGAAATACGAAGATCCGATAGAACCATTTTTTCAGGCATGAACGAGGAGGAACGCGAACGAATTCAATCTGGCAGTCTTCTAAAGAAATGGGAGGCGTTGATGGCCAAAGCCATTTAAACATGAAAGCTGCCTTATTTGCCGGAGGGGACGCTCGATATCTTTTTAGCCCGCACTTTCGATTCGGTCAGCGAGTTTGTCAACATAAAGGGATAGTTTGCGTCGCCGCTTTTGGAGACATGGATTTCGACGGGGGTAATCCACCCTTGGGTAATCGGGGTGTCTTCGGGGTTGATTTCCCAGGCGCTCAAGTCGGAGAGGCGGATATAGCGCCCGTTGCCGATGTTGTCTTGCAGGACGGGCTGCCCTTTCTTGGGCGTTTGAGCGGCGGCAAGAGGAGCGTCCCTTTTTGTGTAGTTGTTATCGATCCATTGCTGCAAAGACGATTTTTGCTTGTCGGTCAGCTTGTAGATGCCGGTGTCTTTTTGATCTTGGCGGGACATATCGGTATCGATCACTTGCGCGGCCAAAAGTGTGAACGTTGCGATGAGAAGCATCATAGATAAACCTCTTTTGAAATCAGAGAGTAAACCAAAACGGGGAATTGCTCAAGTTGATTGAGGTTGGTGACGGCTAAAAATTTTAATTT
>DAIDLB010000163.1 GCA_027449725.1 Chlamydiota bacterium | reverse complement strand
GGGCATAGGATTTGAGGGTTGGCAAAAACCAGGACCAATGAACTCTCTCAAGCAGCGGTTCAGCGGAAAATTCATCCGGCGTTACGTCTGCGGAAAAAGAGGCCGTCTGCGAAATCTTCTCCCTCTCCTTTTCCGGGAGATAGGAGAGAAGCCTTTCCCGTTTTTGCACGTCCCGGCGGCTTAAAAAAGCGCTGAGGATCATTCCGACGGAAGAGCGCATCGCATCCTTACATTACAATTTGGGCGGCTCTTGCTTTTTCGGCAGGAGCTGCGGGTAAAATTTGTAGATCATCCATCCCAGACCGGCGGTCAAGAGAAGCACGAGAATGATCAGTGTGAAAAAGAGGAACCGGAATCTGCCGAGGGAGCTTTTGGTCATGACGATCGACCAGATGCTCACATAGGTTTGCTGCGCTCCCTTTCCTCCGATGATCTCTGTGGACGGGTCGAGGGAGATGTCTGCAAAGCGGGCCCTGTCCGAAATCACCGAGACGTCGTCGATCGAAAGGCCGCTGATGCTGCCGGCCAAAAGACGCTTGATTTTGGTTTCGACGTGGCTGTTCGGATCCTCGAGCATTCCCTGATGTTTGACGTAGACGGCGGCGGTCGTTTTTTGGGGCGGCGCGCCCGGCGTTTGGTCGCCCGATGGAAATGAAATCTGTACGTCGGCGTCGAGGATGCCGTCGATTTTTCGGATCGTATTGCAGATCTGTTCGGCCAGGCCCGCCTGGTAGCGGATTTCTTCTTCCTTATCGGAGGTCATGAGCCCCGATTTGGCGAAGAGGGTCAAAAGGTTTGTCCCCTGTCTCCTGGGCAGCCCCGCGCTATTCAAGAGCGCCATTGCCTCTGTCATGTGTTCGATCGGAACGGAGATGGCGAAGAGGTTTGTCGGTCCCCCAACCGCGCTGGCGGCCGCCGCTACTTTTTGCGCCTCGATCCCCTTCGAGGCCAAAAAGACGACGATCTCATTCGCGTCGCGTTCCTGGATGTTGTTGACGATCGACTGATTTCCTTCGCAAGCCGCAAGCAAAAGGAGCAGAGCGAACAGGGAAACGGAACGGAAAAATGCACGCATGAGGTCCCCGGATAGATTGATACCCTGCGCCTGTTATATCATTTCGGGGTCATCCGGTAAATGCGAAAAAAACTATTGATGGATATCTCCGGCCGATACGGTGTGAATTGTATGATCGGGTAGAAACAGATTGAGCTGACCATCATTCGTAAGCGAGTGGCAGATACCGACCCATTCTTTTTTTCCGTCGAAACAATGGATGGTTTTCCCTTTAAAGGCCATCAGGTTTTCGAATTGGTGATGAAACGGCTCAAACCCCTTTCTCTTAAATTTGTCCAGATCCAAAACGAATTGGCGGCAGAGCCTTTTGAAAAGGGCGTCGCGATTCCAGTCGCGGTCTGTTTCCGCCTTCAAAGAAGTCGCCGGCTTATCGATGTTTTTTAGTTCGGAAAGATCGAGATTCACGTTGATGCCGATCCCTAAAAAGACGGCCACGCCGCCGACCGACGTCTGCGTCTCGGCAAGAACCCCGGCTATTTTTTTTCCTCCGAGCAGCACATCGTTCGGCCATTTGACCTGGGGGTGGAGCCCTTCTTGCAACAGGACGGAGACGAGACTTAGCGCCATGACTTGGCCGATGCTGCCGAGGTGCATGGGGGAGGCGAGGGTGAAGACGACGGTCGCGTACAGATTGGCTCCCTTTGGAGAATGCCAGCTCCGGTTGAACCTGCCGCGTCCGGCGGTCTGTTCGTCGGCCAGAATACAAGTGATCTTTTCTTTGTCGAACTCGGAAAAGTGCTTTTTAGCATAAATCTGGGTGG
>DAIDLB010000162.1 GCA_027449725.1 Chlamydiota bacterium | reverse complement strand
TAAGACACCGTAGTTTTGTATCAGATAATTTCTTCGATCAGTCTGTTTTCTGCAATTAAAAAAATTATTTTAGTTTTTTCTTTGTGGCTATTTTGAGTATTCTTTTAGGCCGTGAGCATTGCATCTGTAGAAGTTGATCTTTCCTCGACTGCATTTTGGGTAGCGTCCAAGCTGAGCGACCCGATCTGCAAGGCGCACGAATATTTTCGAAGATTTCAGATCGTAGATGTGCTCCACCCGAATGAGGGGAAAGTCACCCGTCTCGCAAGGCAGTTTTTCCTCGGCGCATTGGCGGGATGCTTGGGTCTCTTCGGCAGCCTGGCTGCTCCTGGCGGGATCGCGCTCCGCGCTTTGGGGAGCTACTGGCAGCCCCGTCCCTTTCTCTCTGAGAGAGGGACGGCAGAAGAAAAAGGCCTCTCGTCCGAACGGTCGTTTACTCTCCTTTCCTGGAATGTCTGCTGCGTTGCAGGCGGCTATCCGATCAGCGACGGGGGAGTGATGCCGTGGGCATCGCGAGTCGATGCTGTGGCCCGCAAGATCATTGAGACAAATGCAGACGTGAACTGCCTCTACGAAACCTTCGACCTTCAGGCCGCTGTGAAGTTGTCGGAAGAGCTAAAGAGAGCCGGATACAGCCATCTTTACTATAATATCGGGCCCAAGGCCCTGGGCCCCCCGTCCGGGATCTTTGTCGCAAGCAAGTATAGAGTCGCCAATCCCGAATTTACGCAGTTTCCGGAGGATCTCCTCATCGGCCGCACCAAACACGCTTCCAAAGGGATCTTTACGTTCGATTTGGAGAGCGAAGGAACGCGCTTCGCCACGATCGCAGCGACCCATCTGCAGCACTCCGAGCAGCCCGAATTTCCTACGGAAGAAGAGGTGCAGGCAAGGGCGGCCCAGATGGAGATGCTCGTAGAGAAGGTCCAGGGGATTCAAGGCCGCTGTGTCCTGGCTGTCGGCGATCTCAACCTCGACGATCCCGAGTTTTTGCAGAGTGAGTGGCATTCGCTCTTTGAAAAGAACGATCTGTATTCCGAAAAGACTTGGGGCGGAGACGGTTTTTGCGCCCGGCTGACCGGAAAGCCGGTTTCCGGTCCTCTCAACCTGGACCATACGATGTGTTTAAAGGGCTCCGTCCGTTCTTTGGAAACCGAGCTGATCGAAACGGGCTTTGACGGGGAACAGTTCCTAGAAGATGCCCTTTCGGATCATAGAGGGCTTCTCACCAGGGTCTTGCTGAAAATTCCTGACTGAATTATTCTGTGCATATGAAAAGAGTCCACTAGCTCACATTTTTTTCTCTCCCCCCGCTGCTTCTACTTGCTTCGGCAAGACCTTTTTTTATTTTTTGATTTAGGACACATTTATGAATTCGAGTGGGATCAAGTATCTCCTTCTCATCGTCGTGATTTTCATTGCCGCGTGCATTGAAACCGATATTTATCTTCCGGCATTCCCTGACATGATGGTCGCCTTTAGCGTATCCGAAGATACCATCCAAAGCCTTCTGACCTGGAACTTTGTCGGGATCTGTCTTTCGGGCCCCCTTTACGGTCCTGTATCCGATTCGTTCGGGAGGAAAAAACCGCTTCTCATCGCCCTGGGGCTGTTTTTGCTCGGCAGCCTCTTGACGATTTTTGCCCAAACCTTTGAACAGATGCTCTTCGGGCGTCTTCTGCAGGGGCTTGGGAGCGGCGGCTGCTTTACTTTAGGCACTGCGATCCTGTTCGATGCATTTCAAGCTGAAAAGGCGATCAAAGCGCTCAACCAGCTCAATCTGGTCATCCCGTTTATCATGGCGCTGGCGCCGATGCTGGGAGGCTTTCTCAACCACATGTACGGCTTTCGCTCCAACTTTTTAGCGATCGCCCTGTTTGTGCTCCTGAGTCTGGCGATCTGCCTCTTTTATTTCGATGAGACGCTGCCTCGGGAGAAAAGAAGCCCATTTGAGGGGAAAAAGATCCTGCGCGATTTTAAGCAGGCCTTTACCTGTCTGCCCTTTTGGCAGCTGACGGTCATCATGAGCTTCATGTTTGCCGGCTACCTGGCCTTCTTGTCAGGGACATCGGTCCTTTTTGTCGTCGAGTTGGGGGTGAAAAAGACCCATTTTCCCTTCTTCCAAGCAGCGGTTTTAGGCGCCTGGCTGGTTGCATCTCTCACCTGTATGCGCTCGATCGCCCGTTGGGGAGTCCAAAGGCTCAAACAGGTTGGGACGGTCCTGCTCCTTTTGGGAGGTCTTGGTCTGGCCGTCGGTGCGTGGCTGGCTCCTGCCAATCCTTATCCGGCGACATTCTTCATGCTCCTCTATACGTTTGGGTGCAATTGGACGATCTCTTTCTACTTCCCCGAAGGGATGGAGCTTTTGCCCGACATCAAAGGGGTGGCGGCGAGCCTGCTCACGAGCGCAAGGCTTCTTTTTGCAGCCCTGATCGTGGGATTGGCCAGCTGGCTCTACGACGGGACGATCTATCCGATCGTCTACGTGATCACAGTCATTTTGATTGTGATCCTGCCGACGATTTTCTTTTATGAAAGATGGCGTAAACAAAACTCCTTGGGACAAAGCGCTGCAGCCGGAACAATCGGACATTAAGATTTACATTTTTTGGAAGGTGTGACAAGTAGGGAGGTTAGAAACCCAGGGAGGTTCCCATTGAAATCGCTAAGAATTTTTGGAGTAGTTGTTTTAATTGCCGGCGTTGTGATGATTGGCGCGTCTCAATACATTAAAGGCCAGGTATTGCAAGGACGAGCCGAAATTTCGAGCGGCGAGCAAAAGGTGGCGACGGGCCGAAAGGTTTTTGGCGTGAACCCTGTTTCCAAAGAAGTGGGCAATACGGTTCTGTTCAATTCGGCTGATCAAAAAATCGCGGCAGGCAAAGCTGAGGCAGACCACTATGAGACGATGGCGAATCAGCTACAGACGGGCGGCGTCATCGCGATTGTCGTCGGAGCCGGCATGATCCTCTGGTCTTTCAAGAAGAAGAAGTAATCGATCGAGATTGCTGAGGAGTTGATCAGGCTTGCTTAAAACGAGTTCCTTTTCTTGAGGCGAGTAGACAAGAAAAAGGTCTATCGCCTTTGAGAAAAAGGTGTAAGGGGAAATGTTTGTGCAGTAAGGCGCATAGACACGGAAGGGGCATTGCAGGGCGTCGGCCATTTCCAGCTCGTTGAAATTCATATCTCCCATCGCAAGCGTAAGCTCCTCTGGGTCAAATGTGTCCGAGAGAACCTTTGCGAATTCAAACCGGGCAGGTCCCTTGGGGTCGCCGGGGAGATGGGCATTGATCCAGCGGATTTGTTCCCCCGTATCGAGCCGTTTCAAGAGGAGAACCTGGATGGGTTCCTGCGGCTCTCTTGAGAAGAGGCCGGTGATGGCTTTGGCCTCAATCACCTCGAAGAGCGAGGTGTTCAGAAGAACGGCTTTCCCTACATTGGAGACGAGGAGAAACCCAAGAGGGCCGAAGCGCGAGCGCAGCTCTTCGGCCAGCGGCTCGCTGCATTCTTGCAGCGCCAGAAGGGATCTCGGATGAGTCGGATGAAAAAGCATCTCTCCGATCAGATCGGCGATGCGCCGATCTCTCACCGTTAACTTAGTTCCCGGTATCGCAATATGTTCGTCTGCGATCATCGAACGACTTAATCCTTGGGAATTTTCTTTCGTCACCCAGTCCATATCGGCGGCGTCAAGCACGTTCCAGGAAGCGATGTGGATTGAATCGAAGGTCATTCCGATCGGCAGATGGTCTGAAGGAAATGTCCAGCGCTCTTGCAGTTCGCCTACATACGCGCCTTTCGCTTTGTATCTCATAAATTGCGTAGAAAATAATCTAATAAAGTATTTTATTCCAAGAAAAAGGGAAACTATGTTGAAAGCTTGGGTTATCTGGCTGCTTGCCGCCTTGTTTATGTTTTACAAGTATGCGATCGAAGTGTCGCCGAGCGTAATGGCGCTCGATCTGATGGCCGAGTTCTCGCTGAGCGGGGCTGCGATGGGCAACCTCGCCGCCTCTTATTTCTATGCCTACCTTCTGTTTCAGATTCCGGCAGGGCTGCTGATCGACCGGTGGGGGCCGAGAAGGGTGACAACGGTTGCGATTTTGCTCTGCGCCGCCGGCATGGCCTTTTTGAGTGTGGCCGAATCGTTCGGAGTGGCACTCGTCGGCCGTTTTATCGCAGGCGTCGGCGCTGCGTTTGCTGCTCTAAACTGCTTGAAGCTGATCGCAAACTGGTTTCCCGTCCGTCAATTCGCTCTTATGGCGGGACTCATGATGAGCGTCGGCATGCTTGGCGCGGTCGGAGGGCAGGCGCCTCTCGCCCATTTCATCTCCTATCTCGGATGGAGGCGGGCGATGCTGGCCCTTTCCCTGTTGGGCCTTCTCCTAGCCATCCTTTTTTTTGCCATTGTTCGGAATCGCGCTCCTCACCACAAGCGCTCCAACGTGATGCCCCAGACTGCAAAGGTCAGGGCCGGCTTGAAATCGGTCGTGAAACACTCACAATCTTGGGCGCTTTCGTTTTACAGCGGCTTTGCCTTTGCGCCCGTTTCTGCTTTCGGAGGACTCTGGGCCATCCCGTTTTTGCAGGAGGCCTACGCATATTCTCCCCATATGGCGGCCAAAGGCGCCTCTCTCATCTTTGTCGGATTTGCTATTGGAGCACCGTTCTTCGGGTGGATTTCCGACCTGCTGGAAAAGCGGAAACCGGTCATGGCCTGGGGGACGGCGGCAGGGGGGCTCTCCCTCGCTCTGGTCCTCTATCTTCCCCAGATACCCGCCTACCTGATGTTCAGCCTTCTTTTTCTCTTCGGATTTTCCATCAGCTCGTTTTTGCTCTGCTTCACCATGATGAAGGAGATCCATTCCACCCTCGTCGCCGCCACGGCGATCGGCTTCATGAACGCCTTCGACGCCCTGTTCGGCGCCCTTTCCGATCTATTGACCGGGAGGTTGCTCGACCTGCTTTGGACGGGAGAGATCCTGGACGGGGCGCGCCTCTTTTCTACGACAGCCTATCACTGGGCCCTTCTGATCCTCGTCGTCTATCTCGCTATTTCGCTGATTTTCCTGTCGCGGGTGAAGGAGACTTTTTCGAAGGAGTCGATCCCTTCTTCGCCGCTTCCTTAGGTTTATAGGTTTCAATCCGGTTGAACCAGCCGGCAAGATACTGCTGCTCGTTTCGTTGAGCGGGGGCGTTTTCGACCCGCTTCAACAAAACCTGCTTGGCGGAGCGGATGAACTCTTCGATCGGGTCTCCCTCGGACGACATGCCGTCCAGGACCTGCAGAAGCCCCCAGCCGGTATCGCCGTAGCGCTCTTTTGGCGAGGTTCCATACCCTTTGAAGTTGACATAGTCGAGGAGGGCATAGATCCCGTTCGGGTTGTCCGCCACGCGCCGGTAGCTATCAAGAATTTCCTTTCTCTCGTTTTCCAGGAGAGGAAGAGCGTCGTCGAGCCGTTCTGCTAGAAATTCCGCTTGGAGAGCCACGGTGCTTTTCAAAAAATCCCTCAGCTCCGTCATTTTCTTGCTCGATTTGGCCCTGAGGAACTCTTCGCGGGTTTTCCAGGGGCACCGCCTCGCTTCCTCGATCCAAAGGGGGATGGCTGCATTTTTGGACTTCAAAAACGAGAGGAGGCTTGGAAACGTTTCTTTGTAGGGTCCCCGCTTTGCAGGGTACCAGATGAAATGGCCGATCCCAAGCGACGCGAATTCCTCGTCCCTATTCCAGGAAACCAGCCCATCGAGCGTGGCCGCGCACTCGTTTTGCCACACCCGGATGCCGATCTCGAGCGCCGTTTTAGGGTCGATAGAAGCTGCCAAAAGAAAAAAAGAGGTCAAAAAAATCATGTACCCAGCATAATCCAGTGAGTCCTTGTACGGAAGTGTTATTTGTTGTAAGCTGGAACTATGCGCAGCCTTCTATTCTTCCTCTGTGTTTTATTTATTCACCCTCTTTGCGCCCTCTCCAGGCCATCCAAGCCGATCGAACCTTCGGCTGCGATCGGCGTTCAGACCTATTCCTACTTCGATGAGGCGAGAAACCGCCCGATCACCGTCGAGTTCTGGTATCCGGCCTCTCAGGAAGAAAAGACAAAATCCGTTCTCAATGAAGATGTTTGGGTGCACCCTCAAGAGCTGAGGGACGCTCCGTTCGCCAAGCGGGCGCATCAAATGCCTCTGATCGTGATGTCGCACGGACATGCGGGAGATCGAAGGGACCGGAGCTGGCTTGCGGAAAAACTCGTTCAAAGCGGATACGTCGTCGCATCGGTCGAGCACCATGGCAACAGCTGGCATACGGTCGATACCGTCGCCACGCTCCAATTTTGGGAGCGGCCGCGCGACATCTCTTTCGCACTGGACAAGCTTCTTGACGAGCCGCGCCTCCAGGGCTATATCGACTCCAAAAGAATCGGTTTTGCCGGCTATTCCCTCGCCGGGCTGACCGGCTTGTTTCTCGCAGGGGGAATTCCCGACGGCATCGAAGTCGAATTGAACCGGAACCGCAGCCAATTTCCGGAGGTGACGCCCGAGATGCTCTCTGCCGTGGATTTTTCTCCTGCGAAACAAAGCCGCTACGACCCGAGGATCAAGGCCGTCTTCCTCATGGCTCCCGCGACCTGGTGTTTTGTGAAAGAGCCCTCTCTCAAGGCCCTCAAAACACCTGTCGGCATTGTAGCAACAGCCTCTGACGAAGTGCTCGCCTTCCGCGAACACATGGAGCCGCTCATTTCTCAATCAGTGCCTGCCCGGCTGAAAGTGCTGCGCCGAGGCGAGAGCCACTTTATCTTCCTCAACCGGACGACGGAGAAGGGGAAGGCCGTTTTGGGCGAGCGGGTCTTCCGCGATCCTCCCGGCATCGACCGGAGGGAGAGCCACCGGGAGATCGGTTCCTTCGCCATCGA
>DAIDLB010000161.1 GCA_027449725.1 Chlamydiota bacterium | reverse complement strand
GGTGCGGAGGAGCCACCTTAGAAGCCTACTCCTAGAGAGAGCGTCCCGCCGGGGATCATAAAGGGGCTGTACTGAAATTGAATAAATACGGGATGCGATTCGCCTGCAGTTTGGTAGCCTACGATGAAGGGGAAATTCACAAGTGTTGGCAACCCATTTTCGACCAGGGGGAGAGGAACGATCGAAACGGCGCCGCCGAGATAGGGGCCGCTCCATTTGAACGGATAGACAAGAAACGATCCTTGCACAAAGGGTACGATCGAGTCGAGGATCGTCCCGCCCAGATTGATATCCAGGCCCGTCCTTCCGGAGACATAGCGATAGCCAAGCCCGATATCCATCCCTTGGACGTCGCGAGCTGCGTAGTATCCGCCGAAATTCGTATAGAAAAAGGCGTTTTTTTGTTTAGACTCATCCTGGATGTAATCGTCAAGGGAGGAGGCGCACATCAATGAAAGGGGCGACAGTATTGCAATCAGCATTTTGTAAGTGTATTTCATTGCATTTCTCCTTATTTTTGAATGGAGCATTCCTTCGAACGAAAATTATACCAAAAAACGATCCATTTATCGCAATACCACTAAACTATTTAAGAGTCGGATGAAACGAATCGCCATCATCTGCGCTGCCGGCATCGGCGATGCGCTCATCACCTCCATCGCAGCACATCATCTTAGGAAAAAAGGGATGGATGCTGTGGTCTTTAGCCCGCATTTGCAAGGGTTTGGCCGGTGGCTGGAAGAGGGCGAGTATCTTCCTTATGCCGAGGATTGGGCGGAGGCTTTGCGCGATTTCGAGGCGGTTCTGCTCCAGCATGACAACACGCCGAGGGCAAAGTCGATCTTGGGGCTGCGGGCAAAGGGACTTCCGGTCTATGTTTTCTATACGAACTATAGACTCTCGAAACATGGGCCTCTCTTGCAAGGGTTTGACTTCCCTTTTGATGAGGGGCTGCCGATGGTCGAGAATACGAAAGCCGGTGTGAAGGCGCTTTTCGGCATCGAGGCGGGGGGGCGGAGCGTCCTGTCGCCGCCGGAAGGCCTTGTCCACCGAAAGTTTGGCCAACGGGTACTTATCCACCCGATGAGCACGAGCGAAGATAAAAACTGGGTCAGGGAGCGCTTTCTCGGTCTGGCCAAGAAGCTAAAGCGGCGGGGGCTGGAGCCCCTCTTCATCTTATCTCCTTCTGAAAGAGACGCCTTTCCCGAAGGGCTGCCGGCGCCGCGCTTTCCAACGCTCGCCGACCTCGCCAACGCCGTCTACGAGTCGGGCGCTTTTATTGGGAACGATTCGGGGCCGGCCCACCTCGCCTCCTATTTTTCTATCCCTCTGGCCGTCATCTGCCAAGGGCGGCAGATGCCCCTCTGGAGCCCCGGATGGCACGCCCCCCGCCTCATTCTTCCGCCCCGCTGGGTTCCTAATATCAAGGGAATGCGCCTTCGTGAAAATAAGTGGAAATATTTTATTACAACTAAAAGAGTTTTAAACCTATTTCTTCCGATGTTGAAACAAAATAGTAAAACTTTGTATTATTGAGAAGAAGAGGAGAACATCTATGAAAGACCTTCCCCACCACATGAAAAAGCTAAACCGTCTCATTGTGCGGACAGAGCGCAGGCTGGCTGAAGAAGATGAAGAGTATGAGGCGAAGATCCCCTCACCTCCGAAGCGAACGGTCCGTCCGAAGAAACAGGTGAGAAAGCAGGCGAAGGCGGCCATGAAAAAAGAAAGGGAGGCGAGAGCGCCCCTCAAAAAGACGGCCGAAGAGCGCAATTGGGAGATGAAAAAACGGACCCCGGTCTTTGACCGAAATAAAGCCAAGCCCAAAATGGGAGCGCGAGCTTCAAAGAAAAAAAGACCCCGCATATAATTCATTAGTGTAGAAAATGAAAATCGTACAAATTTCCGACGTCCACTTTACCCGTGTCGACTTCAACCCCCTCCGCCTCTGCCTCAAAAGGCTGGCGGGGACGCTCAACTGGCTCCTCTTCCGGAAGGCAGAGTGCGACCACGAGCCTCTCTCCCGCCTGCCCGAGCTATTCCAATCGCTCGGCATCGACCTCGTCCTCGTCGGGGGCGACCTGACCAGCACGAGCCTCCGCTCAGAGTTCGCCACCGCGCGCCGCTACTTTAATGCGATCTCGCAGCCCAAGATCTTCATCCCCGGCAACCACGACCAATACACGGCCGGCGCCTACAGGCAAAAACGGTTTTACGCCTCCTTCGGAAACAGCCGCCCGGGCATAGAACACCGGGCGGAATTCTTCACCCTCAAAGAGCACGGCGTCGAAGCGCACAAGATCGCTCCCGGCTGGTGGTGCGTCGCTCTCGACAACGCCCCCTCGACGAAGATCTCCTCTTCGAACGGCATTTTCTCAGAGACCGTCGAGCGCAATCTCAAAGAGGTTCTCTCCCTCCTCCCTCCGAACGACTCGATCCTCCTCCTCAACCATTTCCCCTTCTTCCAAAACAGCGAACCCAAGCACCGCCTCATCCACGGCGAAAGGCTCCGCGCCCTCGTCGAGCGCACCCCCCGGATTCGTTTCTACCTCCACGGCCACACCCACCGCCACACCATCGCCGACCTCCGCCCAAGCGGCCTGCCCATCATCCTCGACTCAGGCTGCCCGATCCAAACCAATCACGCCACCTGGAATCTCATCGACCTCCAGGATTCGGCCGCCCACGTCCACGCCTACCACTGGGATGGCGCCGACTGGAAACCCTTCGAAACCCACACCTTCACTCTGAGTACCTAATGTCCGAACCTTGGTTTAAACACGGCCTCCGCTTCCAGTGTACTGGCTGCGGCAAATGCTGCACCGGCCCCTCCGGCTACGTCTTCCTCTCCCAAATCGACTTCGCCAACCTGGCAGACCATCTCCAGCTCTCCCATGAGGAATTCGGCAAACGCTACACTCGCCTCGTCGACGGACAGCCCGCCCTCCTCGACGCCCCCGGAACCGACGCCTGCATCTTCCTCAAAGACAACCAATGCTCTGTCTACCACGCTCGCCCCGTCCAATGCCGCACCTTCCCCTGGTGGATCCACTCGATCCGCACTCCAGAGGATTGGGCCGAAACCGCCGAGCGCTGCGAAGGGATCAACCACCCCGACGCTCCTCTCGTCCCCTTCGTCGAGATCGAAACTCAATGCGCCACCTATCTCGACAACCTCATCGACCAAAACTTTGAATAGACGTCGGCTCGGCCCTTGCCCCAATTAAAAAATTGGGGTAGAGTGTTCCGCAAAAAAATCGACAATGTTCAGAAAATTGCTAACACTGTTCCTCCTTTGTTCTAGCATGTTTATCCGTCCAACACTCGAAGCGGCATCAACCGATCCTCGAGAGTTTTTTGCTTCCGCCCCCGAAGAAAAATGCTGCTTTTATTGCTCTCCGAAACCAATGCGGGTTATCCATGAAACTGAAAACTTCCGTATTTTCATCGACACATACCCCATTATTTCCGGCCACATCATGTTAAGCGCCAAAAGACATGTACCCGCCAT
The DNA here is from genome assembly GCA_027449725.1 of Chlamydiota bacterium. Taxonomy (GTDB): domain Bacteria; phylum Chlamydiota; class Chlamydiia; order Chlamydiales; family SM23-39; genus JAKBAE01. Next base: position 6,759 of record DAIDLB010000161.1, on the reverse strand, counting down.
GGCAGCTCTTAGCAGAGAAGAAATCCGCGAACTCGCTGAGCTTAAAAATAAAATCAGCCTCATCTTTAATGAACTGTTTGATGGCATTCTATTCTACGAGCATGGCCGGGAATGCTTATGCGATACCGAAGTCTCCGCTGAGCACACATGCGATCACTTTCACCTCCATTGCGTCCCGGCCACTGTTTGTGTCCACCTCGAAATTCAATCGCTGCTCCCCCAATTTTATGCTGTAAAAGCCTTCGATGAAATCCTTGATCTCTATACGCGGCACAAAGAATACCTCTTTTTCGAAAACAGCGAGGGAAAAGCCTGGTTTTATCCCGTTAAAAGCAAGCTCCCATCACACGTCATCCGCACGTTCCTGTGCAATGTGTTGCTCGTCCCTGAAAGGGCCAGTTGGAATAAACGAAAGGACTTCGACGAATACATGGAAAGCTTCAACTTTTGCAAAGCAAAAATCGAAGGATACTTAAACAAATCGTAAGTTCTTGACCATGTTTTTTATTATTCTCGCAATACAAACGCTTATAGCCTCCTCTGGACATAGCTCCTGCAGCGTCCGGGAGAATATTGTCACAATCCATTCGATCACTTCTGCGATAGAGGCTCTCGATGCTGCCGATGATGAAACTCTAGTGGCTTTTGACGTGGGTGAAATGATCTATATTCTTCAGAATAACCTATATCGCATGATCAGGAACCCATATATCTTCGACAGGGAAGATGTTCTATATGTCGAAGAATTGCTGGCCGCAATAAAAACTCAAAATCCTCACTGGAAAGAGGAGATCAAAAGCAACATCATGTTGACCTGTCCTCCCAAGCTGGTGGAGGACGAAATCGTTGATGTCATCAAGAAATTGCAGTTCAATTCAGTCAAAACAATTGCTCTATGCTCAGCAAATCCCGGTCCCTACGGCCTTCTCACAAGCACGAGGGACTGGAGATTTTCTTTATTGCAAAAACTGGGAATAGACTTTAGCAGCAGTTTTGATCGAGAACAGATTATTTTTGATCAATTGGACCTCTATCATGGGGATTATCCGGAGTACTATAAAGGGATTATTTTTGGCTCTTGCCATCTGCCTACCGGCCATAATCCAAAGGGAAGAACACTCTCTTCCTTCTTTGATGCAATTAATTGGGAGCCTAAAAGGGTTATTGCCTTCGACGACTGTGAAGAATACCTCGTAGAGATCGGAACGGAATTGAGAAAAAGAAACATTTCCTTCCAAGGATATTTATATCGCGTAACTTCTCAATCCCCACAAAAAATAAACCGTGAGATCATCGAGCTTCAGATCGAGTGTATCAAACGGGGCGTCTTCCTCAGCGATGAAGAAGCCGAAGAAAAAGTGCAATTCATGATCCTGGATAAGCAATGATTTTTCCCTCCTCTTCAATATGTGGACGCCTCTGTCAATCACTGCTATTCCTGTTTGCGCTCATCTCCTTTTTTCTTTATTTAAAGCCTGAGTCTAAGGAAGGTATGGAACCTATCATTAGAAAGATTGGGAAACAGATCGATGCGAAAGAAAGAACTTCTATTCCCTATATTGTGGCCATAGGAGGATGCCCAGGCGTTGGCAAAAGTACATTTACCGATCTCTTAAAGGCAAATTTGGCCAAATGCGGCATCGACGCCGAGATCCTTCGGTTAGACCATTACCACCTGAGCCTGGAGGCCCGCAAACAATTTGACAACGAGCTGGACCCCCGTCGAATTGAATGGCATAAACTTCACGCCACCCTCGCCAACATCAAAAATGGAGCCAGATCAATTACTAAACCGGTTGTCAATCAGCTCACCACAGAAACCGATGAAGAAACGCTCGATCTCCAGGATGTTGCGGTATTGCTTTTCGAGGGATCCTATGTGCTGGGAGATTCTCCTCCCATCGATTTTCTTCCATACGCGGATATGGCAATTTACCTGGAAACTTCCCTAGAGAATATCTACGATTGGAAGTGGCAAAGAGAACTGAAGAAAACCCAAGTGCGCACTCCATCTGTATTTTTTCAGCATATGATGAACATTGTGGGCGATTTCGCGTTCCACGTTTATCCCACGCGAAAAAATGCAGATTACATCGTGCAAATAGACCGCAAACACGCCTACACGATTAGTGACAGACCGGCTATTGAAATCTCCGCAGAACCCAACTTTACGCCTTACCGCTTAGAAATGCTTGCTTATTAAAGGACGGAGTCCCTTAAAAAAAAGAAGCGCGATATCAGCCCTTGTGATAAATCTTTGACCATGAGTTTTCAAAAATGGCTTGACGGACCGTTTGATCCGGAGACGAAAGAAGAGATCCGCGACCTGGCGAAGAGAGATCCGGATGCATTGCAGGATGCGTTTTACCGGAGCCTTGCGTTTGGGACGGGAGGGATGCGCGGCGTCATGGGCGTCGGCACCAACCGAATCAATGTATACACCATTCGGATGGCGACGCAGGGGCTGGCCAATTATCTGCTGCGGCGCGGGGGGAAGCGGGTTTTTATCGGGTACGATGTGAGGCATCGCTCGAGGCTCTTTGCGGAGGAGACGGCGAGGGTGCTTGTGGGGAATGGAATTGAGGCTTGGATTACCGAGGAGGTATGTCCTACACCGCTCGCCTCTTTTGGGTGCCGCGAATATGGCTGCTCTGCCGCGGTGATGATTACCGCGTCGCATAACCCGCCTGAATACAATGGCTATAAGGTCTATGGCAAAGATGGTGCGCAGGTGGTGGCTCCTGAAGATGGGGAAATCATCGCAGAGGTGCGAGAAGTGGCCGGGCCGGAGCAGGTTCGCCTTGCGCCATTGGACCATGCACTGATCCGGTGGGTTGGGGGCGAGATTGATGAGGCGTATTTGGGGCGGCTTCGGGAACTTGGAAGCCCGGAGGCGAAGTCGCTGAAGATTGTCTATACGAATTTGCATGGAACGGGATTGAGGCTGGTGCCGAAGGCGCTGGAGAGTTGGGGGTTTGCAGCGCCGAAGAGGGTGGAGGCGCAGGAGTCTTTCGATGGCGCGTTTCCCGCGGCCCTCTCGCCGAATCCTGAAGAAGAAAAAGCGCTGGCGCTGGGGACGGAGCAGATGCTGAGGGAGGGCGCTGATATTTTGCTGGCGACCGACCCCGACGCGGACAGGGTTGGGCTCGTTGTGAGAAACCTGGGGCAGGCGGTGCGCTTCAATGGCAATGAGATTGCCTGCGTCTGTCTGGCCCATTTGATGAAGAAGGGCGAGCTGCCAAAGGGGGCGGCGGTCCTCAAGACGATTGTAACGACGGAGCTGATGCGCAAGATTGCAAAGAGGTCGGCAATGGAGTGCATCGACGTGCTGACGGGATTCAAGTACATCGCGGAGGAGATCCGGAGATGCGAGAAGAGGTTTTTCTTTGGCGCGGAAGAGTCGCACGGCCTTTTAACAGGGACGTTTGTCCGTGATAAGGATGGTGTCGGCGCCTGCTGCCTTATCGCACAAGCTGCAGAGAGGGAAAAGCTGCGAGGGCGGACGCTTGTCGATGCGCTCCGGGATCTCTACCGCGACTTTGGAGTGCATAGGCAAAAGCTTTCTACGCTTGCGTTTGCCGATAGTTTGGCCGGGATGGAGTCGATGCAGAGGTTGATGGACAAGCTCCGCAGGTCGCCTCCGGCGTCGATCGGAGAGAGGAGGGTTCTTCGCTTCGAGGATCTTTTGCAAGAAGGCGGGGCGCTGCCTCAGGCGGATGTGCTTCTCTTTGTATTGGAAGATCAAACCAGGCTCGTCATCCGCCCTTCGGGCACTGAGCCGAAGATCAAGATCTATTTGGAGGCCTCCGATCCCGCCGGATTGGACCTCGAGGAGAGCATCGCCGCTTGCGATGCGCGGCTGAAAGAGACTTTGGAGAGTTTCAGGAAGGAAAATGGAGTATAAGCTTGCGCTCATTACCGGCGCGTCCTCCGGACTTGGACTCGCGCTTGCCCGGAAAATTTCAGAGCGGGGCGTGTCGCTTCTACTTACTTCACGCACCCGTCCCTCTCTTCCGAATGCCGAATGGATCGAGTGCGATTTGGCCAAGACGCGCGCGCCGCTCCTCGAGGCGATCCGAAAGAAAGCGCCCGATCTCGTCATCAACAATGCGGGCTTCACCGCCTATGGCGACTGCCTCGACGAATTTTCTTCGCAAAAAGAGATTTTTGTCGTCAATGCCGAAGCGCCGCTGGAGATCGCCCTGGAAGCTGCCCGCGTTTTGAAAGAACAGGGACGAAGAGGTACGATCCTCAACATCGGCTCCGCAGCCTCTTTATTTCCTTTTCCCGCGATGACCATCTACAGCGCTGCGAAGTCATTCCTCGCCTCTTTCTCCCAGAGCCTGGATGTGGAGCTGAAACCCCACGGCATCCGCTCCCTCGTCGCTCTGCCAGGACAGATCGCCACCCCTTTTGCTTCGCGTGCAAGTCGCAATCCCCATCTTAAACAGCCACCCTGCTCCATGCCCATTGAAACAGCCGTCCGCCTTCTTCTCCGCCAAATCGAACGGCAACCCCCCTACGCCGTGATCGACTGGAAGGTCCGGCTGGCAGCCATGCTTTCCCATCTCGTGCCAGGCACTTTCCTTGCCGAGCGCTTTCGCGCCAATCTTCTAGCAAGAAAAACAACTGATTGCCAATGAGTTATACAGAACAAATTGCACAAAACCCCATTATATGATACCATTATGATATCATCACAGAAAGAGACGCTTCATGTCAGCATCAAACTTCAATTTACGGGGCATCCCCTCCGAAGTTATGGATCAACTGAAAAAGGAGGCCAAAAAATTGCATATCAGCATCAACACCTTAGTCCTGAAAATGATTGAGCAAGGCCTTGGCTTTACCTGCAAACGCGTGACTCATCATGATTTGGACGATCTCGCCGGCTCATGGTCTTCGGCAGAAGCGAAAGAGTTCAATGAAAATATCCAATCTTTCGAAGAAGTCGACAAGGAGCTTTGGTAATGAGACCCGTCCTTATCGATACCAATGCCTATGCGGCATTTAAACGAGGCGATACTTCTATATTTGAAGTCATCCAACATGCGGAAATTCTCGCGATAAGTCCGGTTGTATTGGGAGAATTGCTCAGCGGTTTCGAATCTGGAAATCGCACCAAAAAAAATCGCGATGAATTACAGCGGTTCCTTCAATCATCCCGAATTAGAATCTTTTCAATCACTTCGGACACCGCTAACTTCTATAGTCAAATTCATTTTTCCTTAAAAAAAAAGGGCAAACCAATCCCGACTAACGATATGTGGATAGCGGCTCAAGTATTAGAAAACGGCTGCGTTCTTTGTTCCTACGACAATCATTTCAAATTCATCGATGGGCTTATCTCAGGAAGCACCTTTTCTGAATTGATCATCTAATTCTTGCGCTAAAAACAAAATCAAAACACAATCAAACAAATGAAGACCGTTTGTTTAAATATGATCGTCAAAAACGAAAGAGAGACGATCCGGCGCTCTATTCAATCCGTTAAAAAGCATATCCATTCCTGGATCATCGTCGATACCGGATCGACCGATGGCACGCAGGAAGAGATCCGCCGCCTCTTAGCTGACCTGCCGGGAGAGCTGCACGAGCGGCCTTGGGTCGATTTTGGACACAACCGGAATGAAGCACTCCGGCTTGCCAGAGGCAAGGGCGATTATCTCCTCTTCATCGACGCCGATGAAGAGCTGGTCAGTCCTGAAGGAGCGTCCTTGCCTCCTCTCGATTTGGACTACTACACCGCCCTGCACCGCTTGGGCAACTATTCTTTCGAGCGCGTGCTCCTCATTGCAAACCAAGAGGAGTGGGCCTGGGTGGGTGTTGTCCATGAAACGCTCGCCCATCCCAATGCACACGTTTTGCAAAAGGGGCATCTCGATCGCTTGTATAAATTATGCCCTCCCCGCAACGTCGAAGCTGGCATCCAAAAAGTGCTCCGCGATGCGGAGCTTTTAGAGGTAGCTCATCGCAAAGATCCCCAAAACCCGAGGACGGTCTTTTACTTGGCGCAAAGCTATTTCGAGGGAAGAAAGTACGAACAGGCGCACCATTACTATGAACTGCGCGCCGGCATGGGCGGATGGGATCAGGAGATCTATTGGAGCCGCTTCAGAAAGGCACTGATACTAGAATACCACCTGCAGGCCGCTTCCTCGGTCTTTGTTCCTCTCTACTGGAAAGCCTATCAGTTCCGCCCAACACGAATCGAAGCGCTCTACTACCTCGCCCGCTTTCATGCGCAACAGGGTCAGGCGACCCAGGCTATCGAAATTCTGGAGAGAGCAGAAGCTACGCCGCGATCGGACGATGCCGTCCTCGTCGAGCATTGGATGATCGATTGGGGCGTTCTTCTCCTCCACTACTCCTGTGCCAAAGCTCTCGGTCGCACAGCTGTTGCAAAGGCTCTTGTAGACAAGCTGCTCCGAGAGCCGCACCTCCCCCAAAAACAGCGGGAAGCCGTTCAAAAAAGTGCGCTATAATCTCTTCGAATCAATACGTCTCAACTAAAGCGGAAGGTTTCAAATTAGTGAGCAGTGAGCCTTTGGCGTCATTCATGCCGCCAAAGGTTCTGTTATAGTATCAGTTAAAAAACCGGTAAGTTGCTTGAGCAGTTTTCCAAGCCATATATACCGCGCGGTAGTGTAACATCTGTTCTGTAAATTCAGACCAATATAAATTTTTCAGGTTTTGAGTAAAACTTTCTTTGAAAACTGTTTTGATTAAAAATACTGGGAAACAAAAATGGTCTGAGAC
>DAIDLB010000160.1 GCA_027449725.1 Chlamydiota bacterium | reverse complement strand
TCATGATCCCTTAGATCAACCGATCTTAGAGGCCTTTCAGCGTCACCTTAGCGCCGGCAGCAGAGAGCTTTTTCGAGATCTCTTCAGCTTCTGCTTTCGGAGCAGATGCTTTCAGCACTTTTGGAGCGCCCTCAACCATCTCTTTCGCTTCTTTCAAGCCGAGACCGGTCACTTCGCGAACGGCTTTGATGACACCGATCTTCTTGTCATCCGGAATCGGAGCTTCCAGGGTGACCATAAATTCGGTCGACTCGGAAGCAGGAGCAGCCGCTTCTGCAGGAGCTGCCGCTGCCGCTGCTACTGCAACAGCCGCTTTTACGCCCCATTTATCTTCCAAAGCAGTTTTCAATTTTGCCATATCCAATACGGAAAGATGGCTCAACTTTTCTACAAGTTCTTCAATTTGAGCACTCACGTTACAACCCTCACAATTATGATTCTTGACTGTTCTTTTCTATCAAAGCATCGAAGACGGCGAGCGTCTGCGACATCGGAGAAACGAGGAGAGCGAGGAATTGCGCCCTCATTTCATCCAGAGCTGGGAGTTTCGCCAGCTGCACGACTTCCGCGCCGCCGTAGATTTTCCCTTCAATCTGTCCGCAGACGACTTCCAGTACATTCTGGTTGTCTCCTGAAAACTTACACACCATCTTCGCGGAAGGCATCGCATCGGGCTGCTGTACGAAAACAACGCCGATATGCCCCTTCAACAGAGATTCGTCCAGCTTAATGCCGGCCTGTTCGGCGGCCTTCAAAAATACGCGTTTGCGCACAACTTCAAAGGCGCTGCCGGACTTTGCTAGCTGATCGCGGAACTCCCAAGAGAGATTGGGAGGAAGGCGATCGTAGCGAGCAACGATCAATGCAGTTGACGAGTCGATTTTCTGTTTGATCTCGTCTAGTAGCAAATGTTTTTCAGCTCTCATTGTCCTATCCTTTTTTAAGCAATCGCCAGCGATTGCAAATCAATTCGAAGGCCTGGCCCCATCGTAGAGGTCAAGTAGAGAGAGCGGAGAAACGCACCCTTGGAGCTCGACGGTTTGGCGCGGGAAATCGCCTGCAGAAGAGCACGGATATTTTCAACGAGGGCATTCTCCTCAAAAGAGAGTTTGCCAACGCGGCTGTTGATCACGCCGGTCTTGTCAGCTTTAAATTCGATTTTACCGGCTTTCAATTCCTTCACGGCTTTAGCGACGTCGTTTGTCACTGTGCCTGCCTTGGGAGTCGGCATCAAGCCGCGAGGACCGAGTATCTTGCCCAACTTGCCGAGTTCCCTCATCATGTCGGGAGTCGCAATCAGGCCTGTAAAATCTGTCCAGCCGCCCTTGATCTTCTCGAGCAGCTCGTCTCCGCCGGCATAATCGGCGCCAGCGTCCGTCGCCTCTTTCGCCTTCTCGCCTTTAGCGATGACGACAAGAGTCACTTTTTGACCGGTTCCATGCGGCATGGAAAGAGTTCCCCGAACCATCTGATCCGATTTTTTCGGGTCGATGCCCACCTTCAGCGCGATATCAACCGTCTGGTCAAACTTCACACTTGGGGTCTTTTTGAGGAGCGCGACCGCTTCTTCGACTTTATAGAACTTTGCGATATCGACGAGCTTGTCCGCTTCTTTCATTCGTTTTGATCGATGTGCCATAGTATTATCCCTCCGCCACGATATCGACGCCCATCGAGCGTGCAGTTCCCATGACCATCATGAAAGCGGCTTCATCGGAAACAATCCGCATGTCCTGCTTTTTTGAATGAGCGATCTTTGCGACTTGCGCCTTTGTCAGCTTACCGACTTTATCGCGGTTCGGGATTTTAGAGCCCGATTCGATACCCAGCTCTTTCAAGATGAGGCGGGATACCGGCGGCTGTTTTGTTATGAACGTAAAGCTCTTGTCGTGATAGACAGTGATCAAAACAGGGAGAATGTCGCCTGCTTTGTCTTGAGTCTTTGCGTTGAATTCCTTACAAAAGGCCATGATGTTGATCCCGGCAGAACCGAGCGCTGGGCCAATTGGCGGCGCGGGATTTGCCTTCCCTGCAGGTATCTGCAGCTTGATAACCTTTACAACTTTTTTTGCCATTCTTCTCCTTTACGAGTCCAAACGAAGCATAGCTTCTCCCCGTAGTGTTTATTCGACCCTGCTTACAAGCCGGGCCGCTTATCCTGCATTCTCTGCAGAAACTTGTTCGACCTGCCAAAACTCCAGGTCATCAACGCGCGTATCGCGGCCGAAAATCGAGACCATTACGCTAAGGCGGCCTTTCTCGTGGTTGACTTCCGTCACCGTACCGATAAAGTTGATGAAGACGCCGTCGGTAATCTTAACTTTGTCCCCCGCTTCCACCTTGTGCTTTTGCACAACGCCTTTCTTCCGGTCTTCGAGCTCTTGCAAAATGTCGGCGACCTCTTTTTCAGAGAGGGGCACCGGTTTTTCGCCGCCAAGGAAATCGATGACGCCCGGGGTATCTTTCACATACGCCCAGGACTCGTCGTTGAATTCCATCTTGACGAGAAGGTAGCCCGGCCACATCCTCTTTTCGCTGACCTTCTGCTGTCCTCTCTTTACTTCCGAGACGTTTTCCGTCGGGATCAGGACTTCCGTGATATATTCGGCCATCCCTTTAGACGAGAGAGACTCTTCAAGAGCTTTTTTAACTTTCTTTTCGTGACTCGAGATCACTTGTACGACAAACCAACGCTGCATCACTTCTCCTTACCCCAAGATCCCCTTGGCCAAAGCGCCAAGTCCGTTTATGACTGCATGGATCGCGAGGTCGCAGGCATAAATCGCGATCCCAAAAAGGAACGTTGCGATCATAACTGCTTTCGTGCTCATGATCAATTCCGCTTTTGAGGTCCAAGTGACCTTTTTCAGCTCATTTTGAACTTCGCGAAAAAACGAGACTTTCTTTCTCTGCGTTGTAATCGTAGACATCCTCTTTTTCCCCTGCTAAAACGAGTGCGGAGGGATTCGAACCCCCGACCGGCGACTTTGGAGATCGCTGCTCTACCAGCTGAGCTACACACCCATAAAATCAAACCCGTGCAAAGCCTTAGCTTTGCACGGGAAGCTCACTTACTTAACAATTTTGGATACTGTTCCAGCGCCAATCGTTCGGCCGCCTTCGCGGATCGCAAAGCGCATCCCTTCTTCCATCGCAATCGGGCTGATCAGCTCAGCTTCCAATTCGATGTTGTCTCCGGGCATCACCATCTCGGTGCCAGCCGGCAAGGTGCAGGTTCCAGTCACGTCCGTTGTACGGAAATAGAACTGGGGACGGTATCCCGTGAAGAACGGTTTATGGCGGCCGCCTTCATCTTTTGTCAGGATGTAAACTGTACCTTTGAATTTCGTATGCGGCGTGCAAGTTCCGGGCGCTGCAAGAACCATTCCGCGCTCAACGTCTTTCTTGTCGATGCTGCGCAGAAGAACACCTACGTTCTCCCCCGCTCTCGCTTCGTCAAGAAGTTTGTTGAACATTTCTAGGCCGGTCGCAACCGATTCGCGCGTTTCGCGGAGACCCACGATCTGCAGCTTATCGTTAACCTTGATGATCCCTCTTTCCACACGGCCGGTCACAACAGTACCGCGACCGGAGATCGAGAAGACGTCTTCGATCGGCATCAGGAACGGCTTGTCGACTTCGCGGGCCGGCGTCGGGATCTTCTCGTCAACCGCTTTCATGAGGTCCATGATCGCTTGAACGTACTGAGGATCACCCTCAAGCGCTTTCAAAGCGGAACCGCGGATGATCGGCACGTTTTTGTAACCTTTAGCTTCGAGCAGTTCGGTCAGCTCCATTTCGACCAACTCAACCAGCTCTTCGTCCCCTTTGCCGATCATGTCCATCTTGTTCAAGAAGACGACGATCGCAGGAACGCCTACTTGGCGGGCCAAGAGGATGTGCTCTTTTGTTTGCGGCATAGGACCGTCGGTCGCAGCCACAACGAGGATCGCGCCGTCCATTTGAGCAGCGCCGGTAATCATGTTCTTTACGTAGTCGGCGTGTCCCGGGCAGTCTACGTGTGCATAGTGGCGGGCGTCCGTTTGATACTCTACGTGCGACGAATTGATTGTAATTCCACGCGCCTTTTCTTCAGGCGAGTTGTCAATTGAAGCGTAATCTCGGAATTTCGCCATCCCCTTCTCAGCGAGAGTCTTTGTGATCGCTGCGGTCAGGGTCGTTTTACCGTGGTCGACGTGACCGATCGTTCCAATGTTTACGTGGGGCTTTGTTCGTTGAAAAGTTTCTTTGGCCATTTCTGAGTTCCTCCATTAGGCTCTGCTTTTGCCCAAGATAGGAATTGAACCTACGACCACTTGCTTACCATGCAAGTGCTCTACCACTGAGCTACCTGGGCGTTTTTTCTGTTTCAGGATATAAATATTCTTAAAATCCAAAAAGTTTAATCGCTTGACCATAAACCTGCAAGACCTATTTCTGCCGGTAAACAATCCGCGCTTTGGTCAAATCATAAGGCGACATTTCAACTGTCACCACGTCCCCTGCGTAGACCCGGATATTTCTCATCCGCATCTTTCCGCAAAGGTGAGCAATTACCCTCATCCCGTTTTCTAAAACCACGCTGAAATTCATATTTGGCAGAAGTTCTTCCACCTTTCCTTCGATGCGTATGGTCTCTTCTTTTGCCATTTTCTTTGTGTCTTTGGTTCGGGATTGGCTCGCAAATGCTAACAATAAAACCCTATTTGCCCGTTAATTGTCAACAGCTCTTTCGACAAATCCCATTTTGAGGTAAAATCGGCGCCATGAACAGCATCGCAGACAAGACAGAAGAGCTCAGGAAAATCTTTATTTCCAAGGGCTCCGGCGAGGAGCGCTACCTTTTCATCATCGATCTAGGCCGCAAGCTTGCCCCCTATCCGGACAGGCTCAAAACACCGAATTTGCAGGTACCAGGATGCCAGAGCGTCCTCTATCTGTCATCCACTTTTTCGGATTCCAAACTTTTTTTTCACGCTCATTCGGACGCATTGATCTCGGCAGGCCTCGCTGCCCTCCTGATCTTCGTCTATAGCGGCCAGACTCCGGCGGATATTCTCAAGACCCCTCCCCTCTTTCTGAAAGAATTCGGCATCCTCGGCAGCCTCTCCCCCTCGAGGTCCAATGGCCTCGCCCAGATCCACCTCCGGATGAAAAAGGACGCCTTGATTCATCTGGACACCAACCTCGCCCCCTGCTAAATTTTCCCACCTAACAACGAGGAATGTTATGGATCTTTTGCCTATTTCAAGAAATGAATTGCTTCAATTGCCATCACAACTTGAGGCCCGGAACGCAAGATGGTCTAAGGTGATGAACATCGCCTCAAAGGTGGCGATGGCCGCCCTGGCTGCGATCGCGCTGGCGACAACCTCGATTTTCCTTTTCGGGATCACGCTCACCGGGCCCGCACCGCTCCTCTTCATCGGATCGGTCCTCTCGACACCCCTCTGGATGTTCGCCAGCGCCAAATGCGCAGACGAATCGGCAAAAGCGGCCAAGCTCGCCAAGCAGGAAAGAGGGGTTACAGAAGCGCTTGAAGAATTCCAACAGCTGAGCGTAGAGCAATTTTCCAGTATCTGTTCGAAGCTTTCGATCGATCCAACGATTTCTCACTACTCCCCTGAACAATTCGCCGTCCTGATTGCACGCCTGGCCTTTTGGAATAAAACCGGCCAAACAATGCTGGAAAAGGCCAACCGCCACATCTACGCCGATACACCGGAGAGCGAACTCGGCTTCGACGCATCGAAAATGACGCCCGGGCAAGCCACCTATTTACGCTATACAATCCGCGAGATTGGATATTCGATTCTGGAAGACGATGCTCTTCCGGCCATGCTGCAAACAGCCCTGATCCGGCAGCTTTTAGACAATCCGTCATCAGCGTCCAGCCTGGCTGCGGTTGGGACGACAACCCCAAAGCCATTGGCCATCCGGATTACGGAGCTCTTCCACGACAATAACGACATCTACATGACCTTCCACGACACCTCGCGTCCGCCATTGACCCGGCACGAAATCATCCATCTCTTCAATACCGGCGGCGCATCTGCCCTGCAGCAAAGGATCTTTGCATGACGGCAGAAATTGCATCAAGGCCCTCATTTACTACACTGTTTACAGCGGTTTGGAACAGAGACAATCTCCACTTGAAACGCGAGGAATGCGACCTGACTGTTAAAGGGCTGTTTGCTTCTATCGCACCCGGTGCTTTTCTCAAATGGACAGTAGGAGCGATTGCAAAACGGTTTATTCTTCCTGCCTCATGGCTTTTTCCCCAATTTCTGCGACTGGGCAGCGAAAGCGATTTTCGCCAATTCTGGTACGGCGAATTGGGAACACATAGAGACGCAGACGAACAGAGATTTCTCCGAGAGCGTTATAGCATGAAGGAGTACGCGGTTTGCACTCCGGATAATGCCTTACTTCAAGCTTACTGCTACAAACACGCACAAGCAGATCAAGACACGCCCACAGTTCTTCTCTTTAACACAAATGGCACTCACGCGATTCAAGAACCTTTCCTATTCCTGATCTTTGAAACTGCTGCCGGCTCGACTCCCTGCAATTTCGTCTCTTTTGATTATCGAACCGTAGGAAATTCTACCGGTGAGTTACACACTGCCAACGATCTTTTCATCGATGGCAATACGATGGTGCAATTCATTGAAAAAGAATTAAAAACGCCGAAAGATAAAATTATCCTTTATGGATGGTCTGTTGGTGGTGGCGTCGCTGCCAATGGTGCTCACGATTGCAATTCGCCAATAGTCCTTGATCGCACTTTTTCAACGATCTCAAAAGTAATGGCGTCCGGCCTCACTTTCCCCCTATTTTTTTGGCTTCCCCCCATCCTACGGATGGCTGAGTGGGAGATCGACACCGCAGCGCCCATCAAAGAAATGCAGAAGAAGGGCAGACCCGTTCTGGTCGTTCATCATCCGGGAGATCCTGTCATTAAAAATACCGCAAACATATACGCGGCATTGGATCATTCCCTATTATCCAGCCTTTGTCTTGGCACTGAAAGTCTTATTCCATTTTTCGAACGCATATTCATCAAAAACCATCATATGGCATCGCTATTTTCTTATGAGATCACCCAAGATGACCAGCCTGTACGCGCTTCAAAAGCAGTTATGGATTTTATACTTAATCCTCCAAAGTCAGGAAAAAATTAGGAAGGCATTATGACAGGAGCCATTTCCACGTCTTATACGGCCAACTGGAACAACATCAACGCCCATCTAAAACCGTCTGAACGCTTTTCGTTTCTCCGAAAAATCGCCTCTCCCCTGAGAGATTTTGCAAAAAGAAATACTCTGATCGCCTCTTGGCTCATTAGCAAAGAAGACGAGGAGTCAAATCTTGCTGCCTTCCGGCAATACTGAAGCGAATCGCCAAAAGGCGGTATGCAGGAAACCTACCGAATGGACGAAACAAGTGTCCGGACTCCGGATGGCGCAATTTTGAGCGCCTACTGTTTTCGGCACCGACTGGCGGGGCCGGACGCTCGAATCGTTCTTCTTCTCAATCCAAATGGCGCAACCAGCGCGCAGATGCCGTTTCACTGGCTTCTCGAAGAGATGGCCTCTCGCGATACTCCCTGCAACTTCGTCGCATTCAACTATCGGACCGTAGGGACGTCCACCGGAGAATTAACGAGAGCCTGCGATCTTTGCATCGATGCAGACGCCATGATGCAGTTCATTGAAAATGAATTTGGAACATCGAGAAACGAGATCGCCCTTTACGGCTGGTCTCTTGGCGGGGCCGTCGCAGCCGAGAGCGCGGCAAAGCTGCAGCCGGGCAGTGCCGCTCCGATCGTCCTGGAGCGCACCTTCTCGACCTCGTCGAAAGTGGTGATCTCCGGCCTCACCGCTCTCCACCAAATTGGCCAATTTTTCCTCTCAATCATCGTCCGAGCGATTCAATGCGAACTCGATCCGGCCGGAACAACATATTCTCTCGTAGGATCATCGATCGGAAAAGCAGTCGTATTGAATTAATACTGCTGCTTTTCCGATCGATGATCCTAGGGAGCTTTCACGTCAGCCGTATAGGTAAAAATTTCGTTAACTGAGTACTAGTCCGCCTTGATGTGTCAGTAATTGCTCAAGCGTAATCTTGTTTTCCTGGAGGTGCGAGAGCACCGATGGGGCCCGTTTTGCTAGTTCCTGGAGAACGCGAGGATCGAGTTCCAGAGGATCTGTCAATGCCGATTCGGGAATCACGCCTTTATGGATCAGCTCGAACACCAACATTCCGGTCAGGACTTTCCCAATGGAATGGATTGAAAAAGGAGTATTGGGCTCAATCCCTTCAGAGGAAAAGGCGTAAACTCCATCGGCGTCCTCCAAAACAGCAACGCCGGAAAACCCCACAACCGGGTTATGGATGTGCTCATCGAGCTCTTGAAGCGCCTCTCTGGAAAAATGATTGTGGGAGATGGGATCCAGGCGAGAAGGTATATCGAGTTTTTCTTCGCGGTTAAACCCCATGAGCCACCATTCCGGCATGGGTTCCAATAGAGATGCAAGGAGAGCTGTATCCCGCCCTGCAAAAGCTTGCCTAACCTTGGATTCAAAGTCCTCAGAAAGAGTTAATTTAAAAACAGGATCGCGACACAACCGAATGAACGCTTCGGGATCTGCATCGCTTTTTGCCAAATAGGTCGAAGCAATCCGCTTTCTAAAATCAGTCAAATAGGCTTGGCTCCGCTCTCCCCACCAAAGAGGCAGAACATGAGCTTCTTCTCTAGACACGCGTCCGGCAAGAGGGATTGAAGTTACTACGGCTCCTGGATAAAGAGCATTGAGCGTATCCAATACAATAGGTAAAGCCTCTTGAGAATCAACGTGTACGGCATATGTACGCCCCTGGAGTACAACCGAATTGGCCGAAGGCGCGTTCGTCTCTTCCAGAGTAACCCTATGCTGTCCCAAATGGCCGCTATCAACCGTAATCTCAAAGGAACCGCTCATCTTATCCGCCTACACTAAAGCAACAATCTCATCTTGCTCACCGCAGGCGATCTCGATCCTGCCATCCGAGTGGATATAGACATCTGTCTCGAGGCGCACCCCGAACTCTTTGGGAAGATAAATTCCCGGCTCCACGGAAAAGCAGGTGGAAGGGAGGACCGGCCGCACGTCGTGCATTTCCAGATTGTCCATATGCGTTCCGCTGCCATGCACATCGACATCGATGTTATGGCCTGTCCGGTGGATAAAAAAGTCGCAATAGCCGGCTTTTCTAATGACGTTTCTGGCAGCGTCGTCGACTTCCCATCCGTGAAGGGCCTTCTTTTCGGCAAAGCGCTTTCGAACGAGGGCGATCGCCTCTTTCTGGGCCGCCCGGACGATGGAAAAGATCTCCTGCTGCTTTGCGGTTGGGGCGGCGGCGGCGACGCCGACGCGCGCGATATCGGCGTAAATGGCGCCGGGCCGCTTTTCTTTTCCCCAGAGGTCGATGAGGATAAAATCCCCTCTTCGGATGGGCGAGGAGCGCTCTTTGCTTGGCACGTAGTGGGGATCGGCGCTGTGGGCATTCACTCCGACGATCGGCGGGCTGTCGGACTCAAGGCCCAGCTTCTCAAATCCCCGCATCATCTGCTGCTGCACTTCATACTCTCCAAACGGCTCTCCCGCTTGCAGCTTGACTCGGATCCACTCCCAAGCTTCATTTGCGATTTGGTCGAGCGCTTTTCCTGCGCGGACATGGCTTTCTCCCTGCTCTTGCGTCAACACCGAGGTAAAACGCAACAGGAACGGCCCTGAGCTAACTACCTCGACGCCGAACGAACGGATCAGCTCTACGGTGCCCGCATCGACCTTGGAGATATAGGGGATCGCATTGTTCGGAGAGTATTCCATAGCGATGCGCTTAGCGCCCGAGAGGATTTTCTTGAGCCCTTCGTGGAGGGACTGCCAGGAGAGAAACACCCTTTTTTCCCCGGGCCAGGCGTCCAACACATCCGATTCGATCGCGTGGACAAAACGGACCGGCTCTCCTTCAACCGGAATCCAGTAGAAAAACCGGCGCGTCACATGTTTTTTCGGCGAGATTTCCAAAAATAGATGGGCCAGCGGATTGCTCAGGTGAAAATCGTAAAGGAGCCAGCCGTCAGCCCCCATCTCTTGCAAATAGCGCTGCGCGTCCTGGATTTTTTGCTTCACCGGTTGAGTCCTTGGATGAGTCCCGACGCCGCGGCGATCCGCAGGATCTGGAACGGTTCTTGTAATACGCCTAGGAAAAAGGAAAACGACTCCTCCCTCCCAATGTGGCCAAGCGCCTCTAAAATATGGAGCTTTCGCTCGTGGTCGGAGCCGGCGTAATTCTTCTGCAGATTGAGGAGCACCGACTCATCGCGCCCCAGCATCGCCAAAACAAGGCACGCCTGCAATCGGACGTTTGGATCGGGATCCTCGACAAGAGAGCGGACGAGATCGAGCGTCGTCCCATCGCCCTCTTGCAGAAGCGTCGCCGCAGCAGCCCC
>DAIDLB010000159.1 GCA_027449725.1 Chlamydiota bacterium | reverse complement strand
AAATTGCAAGCCGCTACAAGGTCCATTCTCTCCCTACGCTCCTCTTTGTTTTGCCGGGCAAAAGCAATCCTGTAATGAAGTCGGTCGGCCTCCTTACCGAGCAAGCGCTCGAAGCGAAGATCGCCGAGTTTCAAAATCTGTTTTCTGAAAATTAATGAAAAGCCCTCCGGAGAGATCCGGAGGGCTTTTTCCAGTTAGAGAAGCTCGGCTGCGATCGAGGCCAGCTCGGAGCGCTCGGTCCGCTCCAGGAACATATGGCCATAGATCGGCTGGTCTTTGAACTTGCCGACGATATAGGTCAGACCGTTTGAATCCTTGTCGAGGTACGGATTGTCGATCTGCGTCGAATCCCCCGTCAAGATCACCTTCGTCCCCTTGCCGGCGCGGGAAATGATCGTCTTAACTTCGTGGGGCGTCAGGTTCTGCGCTTCGTCGATGATCATATACATCTTGGGAAGCGAGCGGCCGCGGATGTAGGTCACCGCCTCCATCTCGATCTTCTTGCTCTCCATGATGAATTCGAGGGTCGCGGCGCCATTGCCTTCTCCGTTGGCCGTCGCGCAGAGAAACTCCAGGTTGTCGTAGATCGGCTGCATCCAGTGGTAGAGCTTTTCTTCTTTTGTCCCCGGCAGATAGCCGATATCTTTTCCAAGAGGAACGATTGGGCGCGAGATGAGGATTTTCGAGTAGATACTGTCGTCAAAGACCCTTCGCATCCCGCAGGCAAGGGCCATGAGCGTCTTGCCCGTTCCGGCGGGGCCAATGAGGGTGACTAGCTGGATATCTTCGCGCAGCAGCATGTCGATCGCACAGCGCTGCTCAACATTCAAAGGCTGGATGCCCCAAATGTCGCGATTCAGCGGAAGGAGCGGCTCGAGCCGCTTTGTTTTGTCGCTGTACTTGCAGACGGCGGAAGAATTTTCGGGCGATGTAAGTAGGACGTATTCGTTCGGGCGGAACGCCTCTTGCATCGGAGGGAGAAAGCCGTCTTTGTAAAAGAGATCGATGTCCCGCTTATGCACTTCGACCTTGCGAAGGCCCCGATACATTTTTTCATAAGAGACTTTCAAATTCTCGTAATCTTCCGACTCAAGATCCATCGCCTCCGCTTTGACGCGCGTGACAAAATCCTTCGACACGATCACAACGCTCTCGCCGCGTTTTTTCAAGAGATAGGCAACCCAAAGAATCTTGTTGCTGCTCCGATCAAGAGGGAGAGGGAACCCATCGAGCTTATCCGGTTTCGCTTCGAGATGGATCCGTACTTTCGGCCCCTCGGGAATCTCGATACCTGACTGAAAATCGCTCCCTTTGTCGGGTTTGAGGGAGTCGATGTAGCGGATCACCTCGCGGGCATTCTTTCCAACCTCGTCGCTATAGCGCTTCAAACTGTCCAGCTCTTCGAGCACTGGAAGTGCGATAACGATGTCGTTTTGTTTGAATTTCGTGATGGACAGGGGGTCATGGACAAGGACATTGGTATCGATAACGAATGTTTTCCTGGACACTTGTTTATCCTCGGCGGCGGTTACAATTTTGCGGACGAATGGTTGCTCTGCCACTCTCATCAGGCATTCTCCTTTTCATTTTTAGAATTGTTGTTACTATACCGCGCTCCGTCAGGTTTTGTGACTTTGGGCTCGCTGCGGCTTTACAAAATTGACCCTCCTCACTCGCCTTGCACGGAGTGCAATGGTCTCGTTCGGTCGGGTCAATTTTGCTTTGCCTCGCTGACCCCAAATTCACAAAACCTTCCTGCGCGCGGTATACGAGTATCTCTTCCTCCTTACAGTCCCCGGAAGGGGCCGCTTTTTAGCCAAAAAATTCCTTATAGGATTTTGGTTTTCTGAAAGCAACCATTTTCAACGCCCAAAGCATCTATATATAATTTTAAACTAAGACGAAAAAATAAATTATTTCACTAAGTCAGCTTAACTAATACCATTCCAAAAAAATAAATTCATAAATTAGCCCAGGATCTGGAACATAGATTTTTCACATTGCTGAGAATATCGACCCACCTGTTCCAGGCATCACAACAAGCCTCTACAATATCGTCATAATCCTTATAGCACCGATTCGCCAGATACATATCCCTAAGCATTTGCCAGACCTGTTCAGTCGGATTGAGCTCAGGAGAAGCTGGT
>DAIDLB010000158.1 GCA_027449725.1 Chlamydiota bacterium | reverse complement strand
CGAGTTGAAAAGAAGAATTGTGGTCTCAGACCATTTTTGTTTCCCAGTATTTTTAATCAAAACAGTTTTCAAAGAAAGTTTTACTCAAAACCTGAAAAATTTATATTGGTCTGAATTTACAGAACAGATGTTACACTACCTCCATAGATCGCAGCCACTTCCCCGGAAGTCAGAAAACCGCAGTTATTCCCCTGTTGAAACCAATCCCAATCCTGAAAAGAAGCCGGCGGATCCCAATACAAAAGTCCTATCCCCACATGGGCTTTGGCCAGCTCATTTGCCTCTTCAGGAAATAACTGTAATGCGAGCTTGGCCAAATCCGGCCGATCGGCAAGAAGCGCGTAATGCAATGCCGGCCACTGCAACGGATTTTGGTTCTTATATTCAAACAACTCATCATAAAAAATAGATGTATCGAAATTTTGACAGCTTGAAGAAATATCTACTTGCATAACAGCCCCCTGATTTTGCTTTTATAATTTAAACAAAGAGAATTAAAAGAACAACTTAAGAAGTTATTTGACTAATCGGATTGCTTTGCTACTTCGAGGCGGTGTTTGCGCCTGACTTCCGCTTGATGAAAGCGCTTCACCTGCTCAGGCGTTTCCGGCCTGACCGCAATCACTTCCACAGGCTTATGGTCGTCGTCGACTGCGACAAAAGTGAAGTAGGCCGATAAGATATCTTTCTGGTCCAGCGTTCGAAAATCTTCCGCTATCACCTTCACTCCGACTTCCATCGAGGTATGCCAGGTGCGGTTGACAGACGCCATACAAACCAGGATATCGCCCCTCCTGGCCGGATTGAGAAAACGGACCGAATCGATGCCGAGGGTCACGCAGACGCGTCCGGAGTGCCGTTTTGCCACGATCGCCGCCAGAGTATCGACGATCTGCATCACGCGGCCGCCAAAGAGGGTGCCATGCGGATTGAGGTCGTTGGGGAAAACCTCAATTACCTGGTCGATGACGTAAGAGGCGGAAACAGGCTTGTCGTCCATAGTTCCGCCAATAACAAGAAAAGGAATAAAATAAAAGCCCAAGGACAGAGCGCCTTGGGCGTAGCGTTAACGCTTAGAGAATTGGAAGCGTTTGCGAGCGCCGGCGCGGCCGTACTTCTCTCGCTCTCTCTTCCGAGGATCGCGAGTCAGGTAGCCGAGGTTCTTCAGGTCGCCGCGGATCTCTTCGTTCTCTTCGACAAGCGCGCGGCTCAGGCCCAAACGGGTCGCGATCGCCTGCGCCTCTTTGCCACCGCCTTTAATACGGATCACGAGGTCGTATTTCGCGGGGTCGGAAAACTTTTTCAGAGGGGCCAGAACCGCATCTCTCTGGAGCTCGAGGGGGAAATACTCATCCAAAGTACGTCCATTGACGTCGATCACCCCTGTCCCTCTTCGCATACGCACAGAAGACACTGCTGTTTTTCTACGGCCGATTCCAATCGTTTCTTTGTCCATAAGTCTCTATCTATATGTTGAGGGTTACAGGCTTCTGCGCCTTTACGTTGTGTTCTTTCGAAGCGTGGATGCGCAGTTTTTTCAGCTGCTGGCGTCCCAGTCTAGTCTTCGGCATCATGCCGCTGACCGCGTGCCAGAGGATGTGCGTCGGCTTTCGAGCCATCATCGTCTCGTAAGGCACTTCGCGAAGCCCGCCCATATAGCCGGTATAGCTCCGATAGATCTTCCGGGCATGCTTCATACCGGTCACTTTGATTTTGTCTGCATTCAGGATGACGACCCCATCCCCTGTATCCACATAGGGCGTGTAGTCGCATCGGTGTTTGCCTATCAGGATTTTTGCGACCTCTGCTGCAAAGCGGCCGAGAGTTTTTCCTGTGGCGTCGAGCTCAAACCATTTTTTGGAGTCGAGAGCCTCTTTTTTCGTGAGAAAGCGTGTATTTTGGTTGCGGTTCATATCCTTTCCATAAAAAATCGATCCCCGATCATAGGGCAAGCCTTAATTATTTCCAAGAGGGAATTGCAACCTTCTTTTCTCGCTTGCGCCGGAACCGGCGGGCGGAGTAAACTCCTCCCCTTATGAGACAGCAACCAAAAACATTTTTTATCCGCACCTACGGGTGCCAGATGAACGAGCTGGACACCGAGATCATGGCCGGACAGCTCCTCAAAAAAGGACTTACCCCAGCCCAGGACGAGGAGAGCGCCGACCTCCTCATCTTCAATACCTGCTCCATCCGCGACCTGGCGGAGCGCAAGGTGATGGGAAAGCTCGGCCTTCTCGGGCGGGCTGCCAAAAAGCACTCGATCATCGGCGTCACCGGCTGTATGGCGATGACAAAAAAAGACGCCCTCTTCCGGAAATTCCCCCACCTCGATTTCGTCCTCGGGACCAACAATATCACCGACCTTGAAGCGATTCTAGACGAAATCCTCTACACGAACCGGCAGATCTACAAGACCGACGACCGATTTGAAGAGAACCTCGACTACCTGCTGGCCAAGAGGGACAACACGGTCAAAGCCCACGTCTCGATCATCCGCGGCTGCGACAAGTTCTGCACCTACTGCGTCGTCCCCTACACCCGCGGCGAAGAGGTCTCCCGCTCTCCCGAAAGCATCATCGATGAGTGCAAAAGGCTCGCCAACGCCGGCTATAAAGAGGTGACGCTCCTCGGCCAGAATGTCAACAGCTACGGAAAAGACCGCCCCGAGTGGGCCTGCCTCTTCCACGACCTCCTCGCCCGGATCGACCGGGAAAGCGGCATTCAGCGGATCCGCTTCATGACCTCCCACCCGGTCGACATAACCCCGGAGCTGATGCAGGCCGTCCGAGATCTTCCGTCCCTCTGCGAATTCGTCCACTTCCCCCTTCAGGCCGGCTCGAACAGGATCCTCAAAAAGATGCACCGGATCTACACCCGGGAGCAATATTTTGAAAAGGTGGCGATGCTCCGGAGCATCGTTCCCAATGTCTCCCTCGGCACAGACATCATCGTCGGATTCCCGACCGAGACCGACGCTGAATTCGAGGAGACCTATGAAGCGATGAAAGAGCTCCGCTTCTCTGTCGCCTTCGTCTTTGCCTATTCTGCCCGCAAAGGGACCCCGGCCAAGCGCTGGAAAGACGACATCCCCGAAGAAGTTAAGCAGGAGCGGCTCCAGCGCCTCCTTGACCTCCAAACGCAAAT
Source organism: Chlamydiota bacterium (assembly GCA_027449725.1). Classification (GTDB taxonomy): domain Bacteria; phylum Chlamydiota; class Chlamydiia; order Chlamydiales; family SM23-39; genus JAKBAE01. Next base: position 443 of record DAIDLB010000158.1, on the reverse strand, counting down.
CGGCCAGGAAGAGCGTCAAAAATTTCTTGACACGACCGTCGAAGTGCTCGTCGAACGGTTCAACAAGGACGGCAAGATGCTCAAAGGGCGCACCCGCTGCTGGAAAAAGGTCATTTTAGAAGGGGACGCCAGCCTGATCGGCACCCTCCAGCCGGTCCATATCCATAGCTATCATCACGAGACGCTCCTGGGGAAACCAATCCTAAAACCAAACAATTTAAAGATTGTTTAATTTTGTTTTCATAGTGTATAATAAAAACCCCTATGATAGCGAAACTATTCGGGTTAATCCCTAATACCTATAGAGCCCTCTATTCTCTACCCGTCTCCCGCATCAGCCTTCCCCCGCAAGACCCCAAACTAAAAAATTTCTTTTACGTCGTCCCCTCTCCGGAGCGCATGGCCGGCAAACCGCCCCGCGCTTTCGCCCGAGGAGCGCTCGA
>DAIDLB010000157.1 GCA_027449725.1 Chlamydiota bacterium | reverse complement strand
TGTCACCTGTTTGGGGTTCGGGTTAATAAATTCCGCAAAGAGGATACCATCTGTCCAATTAAAAGAAGAGGGCGAATTCAAGCTTGAGTCGCGCCTCTTCGCGTGGCATACTGTTTTGCCATGAAATACCGTATCGTCACTCTGGGCTGCCGAACCAATCAGTATGAGTCTCAAGGGTTTTCCGATCAGCTACGGAACATGGGCTATTCCGAGGCAGGCGATGGGGAGGCGGCCGACCTCTGCATCGTCAACACTTGCACCGTCACCGATTCCGCCGACGCCGCCTCAAGGCACAAGATCCGGCAGCTTGCCCGGGAAAATCCTGGCGCCCGGCTGGTCGCCACCGGCTGTATGGTGGAGAGCGCCCCTGACGCGCTCCTGAAGATTGACAGCCGGATCGAGGTCATCCCCAATCAGGAAAAAGAAAAGCTGATAGAAAAAATTTTCCCGGACGAGGAAGGCCTCCCCGAGTTCAAGATCGAGCGGTTCGAAGCCCACACACGCGCCTTTTTGAAGGTCCAAGACGGGTGCCAATCGTATTGCACCTATTGCATCATCCCCTATGTGCGGGGGCGCTCGCGCTCGAAGAAGCTCGACGATGTGCTGAGAGAGGCTAAGGGCCTTGTTGCCAACGGGTTTAAAGAAATTGTTTTAACTGGGATCAATATCGGCGATTACGAAGATGGCGAGACGAGGCTCGTCGGCCTGGTTCGCGCCGCGGACAAGATCGAGGGGCTCGAGCGGATCCGGATCTCGTCCATCGACCCGGACGAGGTCGATGATGCATTGGCCGATGCGGTTCTCTTTGGCAAAAATACCTGTCCGAGCATGCATCTCGTCTTGCAGTCGGGATCGAACGTCATCCTCAAGCGGATGAACCGGAAATATACCCGCCAGATCTTCCTCGATACCGCAGACCGGATGAAGAGGCTCAATCCTGATTTTACGGTAACGACCGATGTCATCGTTGGCTTTCCGGGGGAGAGCGACGCCGACTTTGAGGAAACCCTGCAAGTTGTCCGCCATGTGAAGTTCGCCAAGGTCCACGTCTTTCCGTATAGCCCAAGGGCCCGGACGCGGGCGGCCCTCTATCCGAACCGCGTGCCGCCCGATGTGATGAAACAGCGGAAAAATGAACTGCTCCGCTTGTCTGAACAATGCGCGTTTGAGCTCCGATCGAGTTTTGTCGGCAGGCAGTTTCCCGTTCTTCTTGAAGAGGGGAGTGAGGGGCATACGCCGAACTTTCTTCGAGTGCGCCTTCCTGTTTCCGGCATCCGCAACCAAATCGTAGGCGTCGAGCTGGTCGATAACGCTCCGGACGCCCTCATCGGAAAGGTGCTATGAGGATCACGATCGCCGCCCGCTACCGCCCTTATTCCCATCACCCGGGAGCCTCCTGTCTTTTGCCGAAGAGCTGCTGGGTCGTTCAGGCGTATCCGACGCTTCTTCGCCTTTTGAAAGAAGGAGAAAGCTCCATCGAAATTCCGTTGCCATTTACCGGGCCTGTTCGGGAGTTCACTCTGCAGCAAGACCTGGAAAAAGGGTGTGTGTGGGTGTGGGGAGTCGCGAATGAAGGGCGTTTTCGTCTGCTGTTGGAAGTGCAAGAGGGAAAGCTGCACTTTGATGGCAAAGAGTTTGCCCTTTCCGGGCCATTCAGGGAGGCACCTGCTATCGTCGAGCGGCTCTCCTTCGGCTCGCATAAAGCGCAGGATTGGGACGCCGTCTCCCAGAGGACCGATCCGGTCGAGATCCTGCCGATTTTGTTTGCCTTGAGCCAGTGGACGCCGGTTGTAGAGAGCGAGCGTACCGCAGCATTTGATTTGTTGGAGCGGCTCGATGAGCCGTTTTTCCGGGCCGCCTTTTCGGGCATCCTCTGTCCTCGCCTCGTCGACGGGGAGCACCAGGGGATCTTGCCGAAAGAAACGATTCCGAAGGGCGCAAATTCCCTGGCTCTGATTGCACTTGCAGGCGCCAAAATCCGAAAGAACCTCCTTGAGCAAGAGGAAACCCGAATCATTCTCCATCCTCCGAAACACCTCTCCGGCCGGATGGCGCATGCGAAACTCGATGGCGTCGGCCTTCTCGATTTCGAGTGGCGGCAAGGGCGTATCCGGCGCGCGATTCTTCATGCCCATGCGGACGCACTTGTCTCGACGGAAAAGACATTCCGCCTCCGCACGGCGGAGCATGAGAGGGGCGAGCGGACGGAAGGGGAGTTTGAAGTGAAAAACGGTTCCGTCTATTTTCTCGACAGGTTCGAAAAATAGTTGCAATATGTCATCATGGAAGACATGTCCATGATTTCAGAAAAGCCCCACTCCGAACTGCGGGAAGGAACCTCGCACGATCCCCACTCGTTTCTAGGGCTCCATGAAGGAGGGCGGCTCATCCGCCTCTGGCGTCCCGGAGCCGCGGATACCTATTTGGAAGTGCGGGGGCAGTCCGTTCAGGCTGAAAAAAGCTCTCCCGAAGGGCTCTTTATCTATCGCTCCAAAGAGCCGCTAGGCACAGCCGATTACCGTGTCTACCATGCCTCGGGCCTTCTTGCCCCCGACCCGTATGCGTTTCAAAATCTTCTCGGCGAGATCGACTTTTATCTCTTCAACAAAGGCGTCCATTATAAAGCTTACGAAATTCTCGGGGCCCATCCGGTTGTATTCCAGGGAGTGCAGGGGACGCGGTTTTGCGTCTGGGCTCCAAATGCAAGGAGCGTATCGCTTGTCGGCGACTTCAACCACTGGGACGGCAGAGCGAATCCGATGCGGATCCGCTCCGTATCGGGGATCTGGGAGATCTTTATTCCGGGCCTCGGCGCGGGCGAGCGCTACAAGTACGAAATCCGGACAAAGGAAGGGTATCTTCGGCTTAAGAGCGATCCCTATGGCAACTATTTCGAACTTCGCCCCAAGAGCGCGACAATTGTCGCCGAACTCGATTCCTTTGCCTGGAACGATGCAAACTGGATGCAGGAAAGGACGAAGAGGGCAGAGAGCCGTCCGCTAAACATTTACGAAGTGCATCTCGGCTCATGGAGAAATTACGGGAAGGAGTTCCCCAGCTACCGGGAAGCGGCTGCCGACCTCGCAAATTACTGCACAGAGATGGGGTTTACCGATGTGGAGCTTCTTCCCGTTATGGAACATCCTCTCGACGAGTCGTGGGGTTATCAGGTGACCGGATTTTTTGCGCCGACGAGCCGCTATGGCACCCTGCAGGATTTTCAGTATTTTGTAGACACGCTCCACCAAAACGGGATCGGCGTTCTTCTGGACTGGGTTCCCGCCCATTTTCCGACGGACGACATTTTCTTGAACCGCTTCGACGGCACCGCCCTTTATGAGCATGACGATCCGAGGCAGGGAATTCATCCCCATTGGTATACCGCGATCTTCAACTACGGCAGGCCCGAAGTCTCCAACTTCCTCATTGCCAGCGCCCTCTTCTGGTTTGATAAGATGCATATCGACGGCCTTCGCGTCGATGCCGTCGCATCGATGCTGTATCTCGACTACGGGCGCAAAGCGGGCGAGTGGATCCCGAACCACTATGGCGGCAACCACAACCTCGAGGCGATCGAATTCATCAAGCATCTCAACTCGATCGTCCACCAACGGTTCCCTGGCGCACTCATGATTGCCGAGGAGTCATCCGCCTACACCGGCGTATCCCACCCCGATGGCCTCGGATTCGACATGAAATGGAATATGGGCTGGATGAACGACACCCTCCGCTATTTTTCCAAAGATCCGATCTATCGCCGGTTCCATCAAAATGAATTGACCTTCAGTCTCCTCTACGCCTTTTCGGAAAAATTCCTCTCCGTCTTGTCGCACGACGAGGTCGTCCACATGAAGCGGAGCCTCCTCGCCAAGATGCCCGGCTCCGACTGGCAGAAATTCGCCAACCTCCGCCTCCTCTACAGCTACATGATTTGCCATCCGGGCAAAAAGCTCTTTTTTATGGGCGGAGAGATCGGCCAGTGGAATGAATGGGATTGCAAAGGGCAAGTCGACTGGTATCTTCTCCAATACCCGCTGCATCAGGGGATGCAGACGCTTGTCAAGGAGTTAAACTGTTTTTATCTCCGCCGGCCCGAGCTTTGGGAAAAGGATTTCGATTGGGGCGGCTACGAGTGGATCGATTTTTCGGATGCCGACCATAGCGTAATCTCTTATC
>DAIDLB010000156.1 GCA_027449725.1 Chlamydiota bacterium | reverse complement strand
GTCTTTCCGACCGCGATTTCGATGTGATTTTCCCCAAGAACGTTCAAGTCATTTTTGCCTTCCACGGCTATCCCTCTGTGATCCATCGACTGACCTATCGGAGGACGGATTACCCCTATATGCATGTACGCGGCTATAAGGAGGAAGGGACAACGACTACTCCCTTCGACATGGTCGTCATGAACGATCTCGACCGCTTCCATCTTGCCGAAGATGTAATCGACCGCGTGCCAAAGCTCGGAGCCAGAGCGGCTTATGCCAAGCAATTCCTCCGAAACAAGATCCTCGAACACAAAGAGTATATCCAAAAATACGGAATCGATCTCCCCGAGATTCGCAACTGGAAATGGGGCGGCATGAAAAAATGAATAGACTGGTTCTCAACTGCGGCTCGAGCACAATCAAGTGCGCCCTCTATCGAGACTCTCTTGTCTGGGAAGCGCAAATCGGGTGGAAAAACGACTTTCAGGCTCCTCTCCTCTCGATCAAAAAAAAAGATGGAGAGTCTCAAGAAGAGCCTTTAAAACAAAAAACTCCTCTGGCTGCGCTGGACTACTTGCTTACTCTGATGCACCCGGACAACATCGGTGCCATTGGCCACCGCATTGTCCATGGAGGGTTGAAATTCAAAGAAAGCGTTGTCGTGGCGCCTGAAGTGAAGCAGGCGATCCGGGAATTTGCCAAACTCGCCCCGCTTCACAATCTCATCGAGCTGGAAGCCATCGAATTCCTGGAAAAGCGCTTCCCAAAAGCCGTACACGTCGCCGTCTTCGACACGGCCTTTCACCATACCTTGGCCGACGCGGCCCGCATCTATCCCGGACCTTACCGATGGTTCGAAGAAGGCATTTGCCGCTACGGATTTCATGGGATCAGTTTTCAATACGCTGCACGGCGCGCCGCCGAACTGGCCAAAGGATGCGGCAAGCTGGTGATCTGCCACCTGGGATCGGGCGCCTCCCTTTGCGCTGTAAAAGGGGGCAAAAGCATCGATACCACGATGGGATTTACCCCTCTCGATGGACTTATGATGGACACCCGCTCCGGCTCCGTCGACCCGGGAATCCTCCTTTACTTTCTGGAAAAAAAGCAGAAAAAACCGGAAGAGCTCTCGAAAGAGCTCTATGAAGAATCGGGACTATGGGGCGTCTCGGGCATTTCGAGTGATATGCGCGAAGTGATTGCAAAGAGAGAAAAGCCCCGTGGGGCTCTTGCATTGGAGGTGTATCTGCACCGGCTGAACTCCCTCATCGGCTCCATGATCGCCTCTCTGCAAGGGATCGACACCCTGGTATTTACCGCAGGAATCGGCGAAAACGCCGCGTTCATCAGAAAGCGCGTTTCCGAGAATTTTTCTTTTTTGGGCCTCAAGCTGGATCCAGAGCAAAACGAAAGGGCCCATGATGCGGATACGGTCCTTTCGGCCGCGGACTCAAAGGTCAAAATTCTCCTGGTCCACGCTAAAGAGGCCCTGGAAATAGCTAGGGAGTGCTTAAAGCATTTATGAACAGTTGCTTTGTCTCTTCGGAAGAATGCAAAACCCTTTCCGTCGAAGAGCTTTTTCATCGCCTCGAATCATCTTCCAACGGACTGAGCGATTCTGCGGCCAAAGAGCGGCTCCTCCGGTGCGGCCCCAATCTTTTGGAAGAAAAAAAGAAATCCGTCCTTCTCCATTTTTTCTCCTATTTCTGGGGGCCGATCCCCTGGATGATCGAATTCGCCGCTATTTTATCCGCCATTTTGCATCATTGGCCCAACCTCATTATTATCATTGTCCTGCTGATCGTAAACGGACTCGTCGGGTTCTTTGAGGAGTTCCAGGCGGGCAATGCGGTTGAGGCGCTCAAACAAAATCTCGCAGTCAAAAGCCTTGTTAAAAGAGACGGCATATGGAAAGAAATCGAAGCTGCAGCCCTTGTTCCCGGAGACATTATCCGGCTGCGACTTGGAAATATCATTCCGGCCGATGCCAAGCTCATTGAAGGAGACTATTTCAGCGTAGACCAGTCGGCCCTGACGGGCGAATCGCTGCCCGTCTCGAAACAATGTGGCGATCCGGTCTATTCGGGGTCCATCGCACGCCAGGGAGAAATGGTAGCTCTTGTCACGGCAACGGGAAAACAGACTTTTTTCGGAAAAACGGCCAAGCTTGTCGAAGAGGCCGGAACGGTATCGCACTTTCAAAAAGCCGTTTTGCAAATCGGCCACTTTCTCATTTACCTGAGCCTGGCTTTGGCCCTTCTCCTCCTTGCGATGCAGTTGGCGCGCGGAGCTTCGTTTCTCGACCTCGTCCAGTTTGTCATCATCCTGATCGTCGCTTCGATCCCCGTGGCGATGCCCGCTGTTTTATCCGTCACGATGGCCCTCGGAGCTTTGCGGCTCTCCAAATTCAAAGCGATCGTCGCCAAACTCGAATCGATCGAAGAGATGGCCGGTATCGATATCCTTTGCAGCGATAAAACGGGTACCCTGACACAAAATCGGCTGGAGCTGGGCGATCCGGTCGTCTTTCAAAATGGGAATCCGGAAACCTTGCTCGTCTCCGCGGCTCTCGCCTCAAAAAAAGAAAACGAAGATCCCATTGACTTGGCCGTCTTGAAAGGGATCAAAAATCCCGATCTTTTAAAACCGTATCGCCAGACGCATTTCAAGCCGTTCGATCCGACGATCAAGCGCACTGAGGCGACGGTGGTTGCGCCCGAAGGCAATACTTTTTTTGTCACAAAAGGGGCGCCACAGGTTGTTTTGGCCCTTTGCAATCCGGAAAACAATCATGAGATCTTGTCTGCAATCGACTCCTTCGCCCAAAAAGGCTACCGAACGCTCGGTGTTGCCAGCAGCGGGGATGGGAAAGAATGGCATTTTCTCGGCCTCTTGACCCTTTCCGATCCGCTTCGCGACGATGCGAAAGCAACTGTTGAAGAAGCCGTCTCACATGGAATCCGGATCAAGATGCTGACGGGGGACAATCTCGCCATCGCCAAAGAAATTGCCGGGAATCTCGGGATTGGCGGGAAGATCTGCTCGGCGGAGGACCTCAAGAAGCTCGGCGGCGAGATGGACGGGGTAGACGGTTTTGCCCAGGTTTTTCCCGAGCATAAATATGAGATCGTCAAAGCGCTTCAGGAGAAAAAACATATTGTCGCCATGACAGGGGACGGGGTGAACGACGCACCCGCCCTCAAACAGGCTGATGTGGGGATTGCAGTGAGCGGCTCTACCGATGCGGCGCGCTCGGCCGCGTCCCTTGTCTTAACAGAGCCGGGCCTCTCCGTCATTATCCGGGCAATCGAAGAAGCGAGGAGAATCTTCGAGCGGATGAACAGCTACGCGATCTACCGGATTGCAGAAACGATCCGGATCATGTTCTTCATGACCCTTTGCATCCTGATCTACAATTTCTATCCGATCACTGCCCTGATGATCATCCTGCTTGCCCTTCTCAACGATTTACCCATCATGACGATCGTCTACGACCACACCCTGCTCAATCAAACACCCGTCCGATGGAATATGCCGCGCGTCCTCTCCGTCTCTTCCTCGCTCGGGGCGATCGGCATCCTCGAATCGTTCCTTCTGATCATCCTGGCCAAAACCTATTTTAACCTGTCATTGGACGAGCTGCAGACGCTGATCTTTTTAAAGCTTTCGATCGCAGGGCATCTCACCCTCTTTGTCGCGAGAACAAGAAACGCCTTTTATTTCCCGCCTTACCCTTCACCCATCCTGTTTACGGCCATTCTCGGCACGCAGATCTTCGCTGCGCTCATCGTAGGGTTCGGCCTTTTCCTCCACCCGCTTCCCTGGGCCTACATCGGCTATCTTTGGCTGTATGCCGTTGTCTGGATGTTCATCGAAGATGGGGTCAAGCTCTTCATCTACAAATTACATGAGAGCTATACCTGACGGAGCGCGGTATAAATATAACGCTGTTCGATCAGCTTTGGCTGTAGACGATGCCGTACTCTTTGGCATGTGCGGCCAGGTGAACCAGAATTTCCCCGACGTAAGCATTGGGCGCCCGCGCTTCTAACGCAGCCAGGATCTTTTCCGCTTCGGAAAAAGCTTCCGTATCGCCTTCCGTGTAGTAGTGGAGCTCGATGCCGGCGGTGCGGGCTGCGAGAATCTGGGTTAGCGCAGCAGCCAGGGGCGGTCCGCCGGCTCCGCACGTATGGGCAATTGCCCGCTTTCCGGCGTTTTCCGCCTTGTTCGCAACCGCGGAAAAGGCGGTGCACGATTTGACGAAAAGCTCTTTGAGGTGCTGCCTTTGGATTGGCTCTCCGGGAGCGCCCGGGTTTTGCGGCGCTGCCATTGCAAAGAGGTTGCTAAAGGTGGGTTGGTTGAAGCGACCTTTGGCATCGCCATAGCGCCCGACATGGGAGATCAGGACGATTTGGCTGCCCTCCAGCAGATCGGTGGAAGGGATTGTATTGAGAAGGGCCCGAAGGTGGTACAACACGGGATGTTCGAGCGCGAGCAGCTCTTCATGTCCGAGAAGAGGACCGTCGATTTTCCCCAGGAGGCGGGGATTGGCAAAATCGGCTGTCCAGTGCTCTACTTCTTCCGTCGAAGCGGGAAAAGCAAAGGAACCGCTTTTCTCTTCTACAGGCTGCTTGGGGCGGCAGAAAGGCTTGCTGTCCAATAAAGCAGCAGGATCTGCCAGAGAGTGCGACGTAACATGAATCCAATCGTCCGGAGCTTTCCCGGCTGTGAGCTTGTCGTAGGCCGATTGCTTGGTCGGATGGAGCGGCATCAAAGGAACCCTGTCAAGGGGCATCGGATTGGACGGCTTATTCTCTATCTTGGGACGCCCTTCTTTAACAGGGGGAGGGCTTTCTTGGGTCGCCCAGGTATAGGCTTTGCTGAGGAGCGACGTCGCCAGCTTCCTTACTTTGTTGACCGTATTGAAGATCAGCACCCCCGACACGCCGATCAAAAGACCGGTTCCCAGGAGGGCATTCGGCGACGCTGTAGCGGAGCAAGACGCAGGATCGCAGATCGAACTCTCAAAGGTGTGGTTCGCAATTCCATCGACAGCGACAAGCGCCTCTTCCATTGCCTTTGGCACATTGGCAAAAAAGAGGCCGATGCCCGCTCCAATGGCCGACTGGAAGACGGCATGAGTGATCCAGGCATTCGGATTATGCTGTTCAAGAACGCGGCCCAAAACCTCTGTTCTGGCAAGGAGCGCCGCCTTGGGACGCTCGGGAGGAAAGATGTTTTCCTGCAACCCTGCAATCTCTTTTTTCAGATTCGTGATCTCTATCGAGAGCTCCGAATAATTTGCTGAGCTTGCTGCGCGCACCGAATTTTCCAGCCCCTTCCAACGGATAAAGACCTCTTCCACTTTGGCCGCAAGCGTCGCCTGCTCCTCTTTCAACTCGAGAAGAACCCTTGCCTTGTTCAGCTCCTTCACGTAAATCGGGTCCGTAGAATTCTGTTGAAGCGCAACAAAATATTCTTTTAACGGTTGGAGCGCACTCAGCTTCGCAGGCGTTCGAAATAGTTGATAATTGAAAAAAGCAATTTGCTCGAGAGGGGTAAGTGCTGCCATTACAAAGCTCCTGGTGCAAACATAATAATCCAGGAAGGTTTAAAATAAAAGTTAAGATAAAAATTGAAACTACTGCAATTTTTTATTGAGAATTTCAATTAACTGATCGGCAGGAACTCGCTCTTGCTGCATCGAATCGCG
>DAIDLB010000155.1 GCA_027449725.1 Chlamydiota bacterium | reverse complement strand
AAAAGCACTCTCTTTTCGTATAGCTCGAGCGTATTTTCTGTCCTTGCGAGATGAAAGAGAAGCCGTGGATTGGAGGGATCCCGCTCAAGCGCCTTTCTGAATTTTTCCGCCTCCTCCTTCGGCTCTCTCCAGAGGACCGATTCAAGAAGGAGGAGCCCTGTTCGCATCTCTATGGAATGGAGGTCCTGCGGGAGAAGTTCCCCCCCCTTCCACTCCAATTTGGACCGGAGCAAAAAGGGGCGCCTCCAATCAAGCCCTCCTTCGCGGCAGATCGCGTAGTAGCAGTCTTTCTCAAGAGGGCCGAATCCGCACGGATCGGTCACCGTCAGCCGCTCCTCGGGGAACATCCACATCAGATAATCGCCATGCCCCCGCCCCAACCGGAAAAGCTCTTGGACTGTTGGTTTCGAGTGAACCCAGGGATGTTTATAGATTTGACCTTCGATTCCTTGCAATTTCTTAAGGGCAAGATCAACCGTCCCATCCGACGAACCGGCGTCGATCACGCAATAATGGTCGATTCGGGAGCGTACCGAATCGATACAGGCTTCGATCGTCTCCACCTGATTCTTCACGATCATCGCTAAACAAACTGTGGGCATCGAGAAACTCCGGTGTATTCGTTGAACATCTTGAGGGCGCGGTTTTTTTCCATGTTTGTCCGAATATGGGAAGGCAAATCGTCCATCGCGAGCATTTTCTCGATGGCTGCGAACGCCTCGTCTATTTTGCCGATGCGCCAAGCGCATTCGGCTAAAAGCGCGAGGCGGCCGTAGCGGTAAAGCGCCGTGTCGACGCGGTACATCCATTTCGGATAGGGCAGGGACAGAGTCTCTTTTATGAGGAGATAGCCCATGATAAAATTGTCCCTTTTCCTCAAAAAGTCGGCGAGATAGGCATAGCTTTCGACCCGCTCCGGCAAGAGGAGCTGGGCGCGCCGGTACCCATCGACGACAACATGGGCGGGCCAGCGGAGCCTCCCCTTTAAAAAAGTGCTTCGGAGAAGGCAATAATAGATCTCCAGAATGGGGCCGCTGAGGCGAAGTCTTTTGTCGTAGAACTCGAGAGCGGCTTTTTGATTGCCCGCTTTCTCATACGCATAGGCCAGATGATAGAGCATCTTGCCATCCGTCGGATCCTTTTCCAATATCTGCTCCATCAGCCCGATTTCTTCTTTGAGCTTATCCGGATCGAATGGCATCGTGACGATCCGCGCCCCCTCGAGAACTTTCCCCTCTTTTGCCTCCGAAGAATAGATATCCTCATGCACGGCTCCCCGCCAATTCCAATCGATCCCCTGTTTCGCAAGAAAGATCCGAAACGATTCGGTGTATTCCGAATAATGGCGGATGTAATAACAGGAGAGATCCAACAGAGGGAATGTGGAGGCGCTATATGAAAATTCTTGATCCGCATCGAGAAAAAGAAAATAGTCTCCTTTTCCCATTGCAAGACTCATCGCGCGGTTCCGATCTCCATCGGGCAGCTCATACAGCTCGCCGGGGACTCCCCGAAGGGCATCCCGCACCATCTCTTGCGTCCCATCGTTGGAACCGGTATCGACAATCACCCAAAAATCGATAAACGGCTTGATCGAAGCGAGGCACTTCTGAATTACCTTGCATTCGTTTTTAATAACCATACTCAAACAAACAGAACCCATTAATCACACCTTATTATTAACAATCAAAACACACGATAATACAAACAGACAGATATAAAACAAGACGTCTTTGACAAAAATCGCTTTTTTTCGTCTGATATCCCTCCATTTACAACTAGGAGTTGGTCTCATGAATTGGAAAACAGCCGCTGCGCTTGTACCTGCAGTAGTCAACGCCTTAACGACGATCCCCTATGAAGCGTTTGTCCGGCGGGAACCGGCGGCGATCGAGATGTTAAAGACGGCGCTATTCGAACAGGGCATTGTGGGGATCAAAGGGGTTCCGGGCCTTGCATGCCATGTCGAACAGTATATCGAAAGCGCGCGCGCCTTTTCCGCTCTGCCCGAAGAAGTAAAAAACCAGTATGCCCCTAATCGGGAACGAGGAGATCTATTCCTCGGCTATGAAGAGGGAAAAGAGCGCTTCCAAAGACCGGACGGCACCTGGGCCATCGACGACCTGAAGGTCTCCTACTATGCGTTTCTTCCCGATTCTCCCTGCTGCAACCGCTGGCCGGAGGAAGTGGACTTGAAAACCCCTTTCCTGGAGCTAGGATCTCTCATGATGGAGATGGGAAAAGAGGTGATGGAGGCGATCGACCTGATCGGCTCAGGGACCGGCATCGAACTGTCGGAAAGCAAAGTCGGTCGTCTGCTCTACTACCGCAAATCGGAGGGAAGTGAGGAGAAAAACCCTTACTGGTGCGGCGCCCATTTCGACCACGGCCTCTTCACCACGCTTCTGCCCGCCCACTATTTCCTCGATGGCCGCGAAGTGCCGGAGCCGGAAGAAGCCGGTCTTTTTGTTCGGCAGGCCGGAGCAAAAGAATTTCACAAAATTGAGGCGTCGGACTTCGATCTGATGCTCTTTCAGGTAGGAGAGTTCGGGCAGCTTGTCAGCAATGATGGGATCAAAGCGACAGAACACAGGGTGCACAAGGCCAAAGGCGAGATCGAAAGATACACGATGGCGCTCTTTTACGGGCCGGTCCCAGACACTGTGATTCGCTCAACATCGATTCTGACAAATGACGCGCGCTATGAAGGGGGAATGGGAGCCGCTTGCACCTACCAGACCTGGCATGTGAACTCATTCAACCGCTACCTGGTGAAATAGCAAGAACTACTTCCCCGGAGGCTTTTCCTTCTTGGGGTATTTGACGCGGATGTGGTGGGTGAGGAGAAGCGATTTCACAAGCGTCCGCTTCACCCTCCCGAGTTCCTCAAAGGTCAGGTTGCACTCGTCGAACTGGCCGTCTTCCGCTTTCTCCAACACAATCCGGTCGACCATCTCTGCGATCCCCTTCTCGGAGCCGTCTTCAAGAGAGCGCGACGTCGCCTCCACGCTGTCGCAGATCATGACGATGGCCGCCTCTTTCGTCTGCGGTTTCGGCCCGGGATAGCGGAATTGGCTCACATCGACCTCTTCTTCCCTACCTCCTTTCAACTCGAGCTGCTTGCGATAGAAATAGTAGACGAGCGTCGTGCCATGGTGCTGCAGGATGATGTCGATGAAGGGCTGCGGGAGGCGATATTTACGGGCGAGATCTTCGCCGTCGATCACATGGGAGATGATCAGCTGCGCCGATTCGAGCGGAGTGAGGAGCTGGTGGAGATTGACCGTCGAGCCTTGCTGGTTTTCCGTGTAGAATTGAGGATTGAGGATCTTGCCGATATCGTGATAGAGCGTCGCTACGCGGCAAAGGATGCCGTTGGCCCCGATGGCCTGCGCGCAGGCTTCGGTCAGGTTGGCGAGCACCAGGCAATGCTGATAGGTGCCCGGCACTTCCATTGCAAGCTTTTGCAAAAGCTCGTTTTGGGGATCCATGTATTCCATTAGCGTCATATCCGTCATGAGCCGGAACGCAGTCTCCAGGACAGGGAGGAGCCCCACCACAAGGATCGCCGTGGCGGTCAAAAAGCAAAATGAGGCGGCGATATCGACGAGGAGCGAAAAATTCCAAAGCTGGTTTTCGCCCAGCGTAAAGGCGTAGAGGACCGGAATAGAGCCTAGAAACGCCTTCCAGCAGATGCCAAAAATCTGCTTTCGCTTCCGGATGTTTTGCGTGCAGATAATGACGAGGATCGATGTGATCAGGTTAAGGATCAAAAACCGGCTGTGGTCAACGGCGAGGCTCACCGTCAGGATGATCGAAAGGAACGCCGAGGCGAAGAGTGCGATGCGCGGAGAGAGGAGAACGCAGATGAGGAGCGAGGCAAAGGGCGCAACAATCGGATAGTGGATCCTCGCCAAAAACGGGTTTTCGCTCTTGAGGAGAGCGTATTCGGTCGCTTTGGCAAAGAGGAGCGTAAGGAGGACGACGCAGACGAAAAGAGCGACTTTTTGCAGGGAGCGGAAAAAGTCGGGCTGACTGATCCGGAAATAAAGAGCGCTGATTGTCACAAAGATGAAAGAGAGGAGGATGCTTGAGGCCAGGGTCGCAGGCTCCCAGAGCTTTCGGCTCTCCGAAATCGCCGCCTTCATCGCCTGCATCATATTGAGGTGGCGCGACGTGATCTTTTCCCCCGGCTCCAATAGCCTCGTCCCCGCCACGACGCGGGTATATTTATCGACTACGGTCTTGCTCACCTGGGTCCGGAGGGCGCGCTCGAGCGTCTCATCCTGCTGAAAGTCCCATTTGCGGCTCTTGAAGGCGTCGATGACATAGCGGACTGCCTCTAAATTGGAAGAGCCGTTATCAAGGGCAAAACGGGCCCAGACTTCGTCCGGCAAGGTAAAAGCCCCCTCTTTTTCCGAAAGGACCTCGAAAAAGGAGGTGGAAGGGACCTCAAGGTTTTTGAGAATCTGGATCGTCCGCGGATCGGTGAAACGGGCGTCAAAAAGAAAGACCTCCATCCGGTCCAGCACCTGATAAATCCCCTCAAACGTACTCGACGGCGCAGCTTTCCGCCAGTCGCGGCTTCGGACCAGCGAATTTTCCAGCTCGTGGCGAGCCCTTTGAACCTCACCGGGATCGATGCGATAGACCGCCCCGACATCCTGCATCGCCTGCTGCTTGAGGATGATGGTCGTCTCGTAATCGGGGAACTCAAAATCGACTTGCGCTACGATGTAGCGGTTCGCAGTCGCATTCAGCTCAAGGACTTCGAGCCGAACCTCGCGAAAATGGAGGAAGAGCGCAAGAAAAAAAACGCAGACCAGCGCAACCAGCAGCCGCCAGCCTCTATTTCCTTCGGCCAGCCATCGGATGGCCCGAAATCCCGATTTTTTCTCAGAGGGCTTCGTCTCTTTCATAGCTCCACTTTAGCAATTCTAGACGCGAAAAGAAACAAACCAGT
>DAIDLB010000154.1 GCA_027449725.1 Chlamydiota bacterium | reverse complement strand
TTTAAAATCCCCTGTTTTTTGTTTCACTTCGTGAAACGAAAAACAGGGGGTTCTAAGGGGACTCCGTCCCTTTAGCAGGGGCTTGGGGACGGAGTCCCCAAAACTATAAGAAGCCTCGCTCTTCGAGCTCTTGTTTGAGGAGGGGCGGCTCGGTGTAGAGTTCTGCGTCAAGGCCTGTATCTCTGGCTGCCTTCACGTAGGCGGGGACATCGTCCGTATAAAACGCCTGGCCTCTAGCTTCTTGCAGCGCGCGTTGGAAGATCGCCGGATCGGGCTTACACGCCCCGACCTGGTAGGAGAGGACATATTCGTCGAAGAGTTTGAGGATTGGGTAGCGGGAGTAGGCGAAATTGAAGTGGCATTCGTTGGTATTGGAGAGCAGGACGAGGCGGGAGCCCTTTTCTTTCAGGAGTTCAACGAGTTTCCAGAGTTCCTGGTTGGGGGTGAAGATGTCGGAGGCTGCCCGCATCGCCTCGAGGAGGGAAAATGAGCGGGGGCTGTGCGACTGGAGGATCCGGTAGATCTCTTCTGTTTGGATTTGTCCGGATTCGTAGTCGCTGAAGATGCCGCGGTTTAAAAAGTGGTGGCGGAGCTTTTCAGGAGGGATTTGAGTGAGTTCGGAGAGCTGCTCGAACATCTTCTGGTGGCTGAAAAAGAGGAGTACGTTGCCCAAGTCAAAAAAGACAGTGGTTTCTTTCATCCGCGCCGGTAGGCGCCCTCCACCGTATTTTGCATGAGCATCGCGATCGTCATCGGGCCAACGCCGCCCGGCACCGGAGTGATCCAGGAAGCAATCGGCGCCACCGCGTCAAAGTCGACGTCGCCGACAAGGCGCTCGTCGATGCGGTTGATCCCCACGTCAATCACGACTGCGCCCGGGCGCACCATCTCCTTCTGGATGAAGCGGGGCTGCCCGATCGCTGCGACAAGGACGTCGGCGCTTCGCGTGATTTCGGCAAGATGGTTCGACTGGCTATGGGCTAGGGTGACGGTTGCGTTCGCCCCTTTCTTTTTCTGGACTAAGAGCGCGGCAAGCGGCTTGCCTACGATATTGCTCCGCCCGACGATGACGACATGTTTTCCCTCGACTGGCGCCGTTTTCTCCAAAAGCAGCTGGATGCCCTTGGGCGTGCAAGGAGGAAAGCCGCTCTCTTCTCCAAGCAGCAGCTTGCCGAGGTTGACCGGATGGAAGCCGTCGACGTCTTTTTCGGGGAGGATGGAGCGGGTCACTGCCAGCGTGTCCATGTGAGAGGGGAGGGGAAGCTGGACGAGGATGCCGTCGATATGGGGGTCGCGGTTGAGGGCGTCGATCTCCCGAAGGAGCGTCTCCTGGCTTGTATCCGCCGCAAATTCCTGCACGATCGAATGGATCCCAATCTGCGCGCACGCCTTTTTTTTCATTCGGACGTAGGCGAGGGAAGCCGGGTTATTCCCCACAAGGAGAAAGGCCAGGCCGATTTTTCGGGGGAATCGCTCTACGCGGAGAGCCAGGGAATCGAGGATCTCCAGAGCGATGCGTTTGCCGTCGATCAGGTTCATCGCTGCCGCAGCACCTTGGAGAGTGCGCCATGAAGGCGGCCGTTTGTGGCAAGGACCGAGTCGTAAGAAAAAATGTCGAGCGGCGTTTCATTCCAACGGCTGACCTTGCCTCCCGCCTCCTCGATGAGTAATATGCCGGCAGCGCAATCCCAGGGCGCCAGCGAGATCTCGAAAAAGCCGTCGAAGCGTCCTGACGCCACATAGCAAAGGTCTATGGCCGCAGAGCCGAGACGACGGATCGGCAGCCCTTGTTTCAAAATATCGGTAAAATGTTCGATGCAGTCGCCGGGATTTTCCGCTAAGTTGTAGGGAAAGCCGGTGGCGAGGATCCCATTTTTCAGTTCGGAGGTGCTGGAGACCCGGATTGGATTGCCGTTCAAAAAAGCGCCGCCCCCCCTTTGCGCGACGAAAAGCTCGTGGGTGATCGGCTGGTAGACAACGCCGGAGACGGTCTCGCCCCCTTGCCTCGCTGCAATGCTGACCGAAAAGATCGGGATCCCGTGAGCGAAATTGACCGTCCCGTCGAGAGGGTCGATGATCCATTGGAGAGCCTCGGAAGAGCTCGTTTCCCCGCCGCTCTCTTCGGCCAAAAACTCCGACGCAGGGAACTCGCTTCGCAAAAAGGCGATGATCTGCTCTTCGGCGCGGTGGTCGTATTCGGTGACGAGATTATGGACGCCCGACTTGCTTGAGACGGAAAAAGTTCCGCCAAAACCCTGGCGGAGCAGCTCCCCTGCTGCAAGGGCGGCCTCGATGCCGATCAAGGTGATATGAGAGAGCTGCTTATCCATGACGCCTCGACAGCTTCTTTGCCCACTCGAAGAAGAGGAGTGGCCCTACGAACCAGAAAAAGGCGTAGGCCGCGTCGACAAGCGGCATCGTAGCAAAGTCCAAAAAAGTCCATTCTCCGCCAAAAGGAGCTCTCCTGTCAAAAAGAAAAAGCGTCAAGACCAGAACTGGTGTGAAGATCGCAGAATAGATCGCGGTAAAAAAGCAGAGCTGGAGCTGTTCGCCGTGAAAAAAGAGGCGGCGGAAACGGTAGCTCAGAGTCGCCGTAGCGCACATCGCGATCGCATGGATGCCAAAAGGATCGGCCGAAAGAAGGTCCGACGCCACGCCGGCCAGGCCTGCGCACCAGAGCGCCGCCGGAAGGGAAGAGCGCATACAGGCCAGCGAGACAAAGGGAGCGAAGCTCAAAATCGCAACCTGGGGAAACAAAGCGCTTTGGAAGATTGCCATCGCAAGCCCAAGGAAAAAGCCGATCCAGAGGACAGGATCTCTCATGTTGCCTGCAGTCTCTGCAGGGTGCTCTGGAGGAGCGGCGCATGGTCGGAGAGGAGCTGATGCCACTTCCAGGCCGAGTCGATCAAGACGGTCAAGTCCGAAGAGACAGGCTCCCAGCCAAGAAGCTCCTTCGCCCTCTTCGCCGACGCGACGAGAGCTGCCGGCTCGCCGGCGCGCCTTCCCTCGAGGCGCACCGCGATCGATCTGTCCGAGTGCCTCTGCACCGCCTCGAGGATCTCAAAGACCGAGTAGCCCCGCCCCGTTCCCAAGTTCACAGCAAAGCTCTTCTCCCCGGCCAAGAGCGCCTGCAACGCCAGCACATGCGCCCGCGCCAGGTCCTGCACATGGATATAATCGCGCACGGCGCTCCCGTCCGCCGTAGGAAAATCGGTCCCATAGACAACGATCTCCTTCTTCGGGTCCAGGGCCGCGTGGATGATCGTCGGGATCAGATGCGTCTCCGGCGTATGGTTTTCGCCGATCTCCGTCTTCAAATCAGCGCCGGCAGCGTTAAAATACCTGAGCTTGGCCGAAGAGAGCCCATAGACTCTCCCAAAGTCATCCAAAATCTGCTCGACAAACCATTTCGACCTCCCATACGGGTTGATCGGAGCCTGCAGCTGTCCCTCATCAACAGGAATCGAGGCCGGCACACCATACGTCGCACACGTACTCGAAAAGACCAAACAAGAAATCCTCGCCTGCATCATCGCCTCAAGCAAAGCCAAGGTGCCAGAGACGTTGTTTCGATAGTACTTCGCCGGATTGGACATCGACTCGACAACAAGGGCGCTCGCCGCAAAATGCATAACAGCCTTCGGGCGGTACAATCGGATCGCCTCCTCGAGCTTCACCCGATCCTCCAAGTCTCCCTCGACAAACGGCCCCCACTTAACCGCATACGCGTGGCCCGTCGACAAGTTGTCGTACACGACCGGCAAAAAGCCCTCTCCGGCCAGCGCTTTGCATACATGGCTGCCGATATAGCCGGCGCCTCCGGTAACGAGAATCGGTTCAGGCATTTTTATTCCTCAAGCTTGGGGTTTAATAAGGGCTCCGCCCTTATGATCCCGCCAAAGGGCAAGCCCTTTGGAAACCCTATGTTTTTATGCTGACGCACTGCGTGCGTCAGCACAAAAACAATAGGATTCCAAAGGACGAAGTCCTTTGGCGGGATTTTAAGGGCGGAGCCCTTAATCATCAATAAGCTCCTTTGGAAAAGAGCATGGCGGGGATCGTTTTGAGGATGAGGCGGAGGTCCTGAAAGAAGGTGCGGTGGATGGCGTAGTGTTCTTCGATGCGGACGCGGTCTTCGAAAGGGATCTCGCTTCGTCCTGAAGTTTGCCAGACGCCGGTGAGCCCGGGGCGGACGGAGAGGATGTTGTTTGTGCTGGGGCCGTACCACTTGCGGATCTCTTTGAGGAAGGAGTCTGGGGGGCCGACGAGAGTGGGTGGGCGGGGGCCGACGACGCTGAGGTCTCCTTTGAGGACGTTCCAGAATTGGGGCCATTCGTCGAGGGAGGTCTTCCGGAGGAAGCGGCCGACGGGGGTGATGCGGGGGTCGTTTTTGAGTTTTTGGAATTTCTTCCACTCGGCCCGTTTTTCGCGGTCGGCGGCGAGGAGGTGTTTGAGCCTTTCGTCGGCGTCGGAGTACATGCTGCGGAACTTCCAGCAGTAGATCACCTTGCCGCCGCGGCCGAGGCGGACGCTCTTGTAGAAGGCGGGTCCTTTCGAGGTGAGGCGGACGAGGAGGGCGAGGAAAAGGATGAGCGGTGAGGTAAGGAGGAGGATGAGGGCGCTGAATAGGAAGTCGAAGATCCGTTTTAGGGGATCGTGGCGGATGGCCGTCGGCATGATCTCTATTAAAAATGATTTGAGGACTTCTTGCAAGAATCTATTTAAAGAGGGGAGTGAGAAGCCTTGTGATGGGAATTGCGTTGAAGGGGAGTTGCTTCAGGATTTCTTCGATGGCTGAGAGCGATTCGGTTAAGAGTTTGCGAGCTCCTTGTTCTCCGAGAAGGGAGAGGGGTGTCGGTTTTATCTCGTCCGATTTTTGTTTGGCGTCTTCGAGGTCGTCGCGGATCTGGTAGGCGAGGCCGAGATGAAGGCCGATCTTCCGCAGCTCTTTTTGCCAGTCGGATTTTCCGGCTAAGATTGGCCCGAACTCGAGGG
>DAIDLB010000153.1 GCA_027449725.1 Chlamydiota bacterium | reverse complement strand
CAGCATCTCCTGGAAAAAGCCCACATCGTCTCGACGCCCGGATCGGGTTTTGGTCCCGCCGGCGAGAGTTTCCTCCGTTTCACGGCCTTCGGCAAAAGGGAAAACATCCTAGAGGCAATCGAGAGGCTAAAAAATATGCATTTTTTTGCTTGATTTCCTCAAAAATCTATGCAAAATGGGGTGTATGTACCAAAGATTGCTTAAACCGCCAGAGTCAGCGCAAAGTTATTTTTTATTCGGTCCCAGGGGTTCCGGTAAAACGATTTGGGTTAAGTCTTTCTATCCAAATGCGTTATATTTCGATCTTTTGCAGTCGGGTCTTTATAACGATCTTTTGGCCCGTCCGGAGCAGCTGGAACAGCTCATTCCCCCCGCCTTTGACGACTGGATCGTAATCGATGAAATCCAAAGGATTCCGCAACTGCTCAATGAAGTGCATCGCCTGATTGAAAAAAACAAACGGTTTATCCTGACGGGATCGAGCGCACGCAGCTTACGCCGCCAGGGCGCCAATCTCCTTGGAGGGAGGGCGAGGATGGAAAAAATGCATCCATTGACTGCGGTAGAATTGGGCGGGGCGTTTGATCTGGCAAAGGCCGTGCAATATGGGCTGATGCCTGTGATTTGGAGCCGGGCGGATGATCCAAAGCAATATTTGGATGGGTATATCGAAGTCTATCTTCAGCAGGAAGTAGCGCAAGAAGGCATTGTCCGGCAACTGGGAGATTTTGCAAGATTTTTAAAAATTGCTACTCTTTCACAAGGCCAGCCAATCTATATTTCTAATATTTCCCGAGAAGTCGCTTTGCCCCGCGATCGCATTTCCGGCTATTTTCAAATTGTGGAAGACTTGCTGATTGCGATTCAAATCCCCCCGTTTACACGCAGGGCGCAGCGAAGATTGGTGATGCATCCGAAATTCTATTTTTTTGATGTGGGCCTTTATAGAGCCCTGCGGCCAAAAGGCCCTTTAGATACGCATGAAGAAATCGATGGCCCTGTTTTAGAGACGCTTGTGTTGCAAAATATTCGGGCAATCAATGATTCCTTGCACCTGGAATATGAAATCTATTTTTGGCGGACGGCAAATGGGTTAGAGGTGGATTTTATTCTCTACGGACCCAATGGACTTCATGCCATTGAGATCAAACGATCGCGTTCGCTCTCGCGAAAAGATCTGAACGGACTTAGGGCCTTCAAGGAAGAATATCCGGAAGCTTCCTGTTGGATTGTGTATGGAGGAGAAGAGAAACAGTATCTGGATGCAATCACGGCGATCCCTTTTGTTGAATTTCTCTCCTCTCTTCCGCTATGGATCGGCTCACCGATTCGTTGAATGTTCCTTTTCAAACTGTTCGAGAAGGGCATTTCCCTCTCTCACCGCTCGATCGAGCGCTTCTTTTGCGCTCAGCTCGCCGTGAAAAGCCTTCTCTAAGTAATCGATGATTTTTTCCCGGACAAGGGTGTAATTGCCGAGCCGGATCCCCTTCGTATACGGGGTGATTTTCTGGTTCATGACTTCCAGGACGGCGATTTCAGCGGCCGGGTTCTCCGCATAAAACCCTTTTTTCTTGGAGAGGTAGTAGGCAGCCTCGGTGATGGGAAGATAGCCGGTTTGTTGGTGCCAATAGGCTTGCACTTCGGGCAGCGAGAGATAAGAGAAGAATTGAGCGATGCCGCGGTAAATGTCGTCGTCGAATCCGGAGAGCGCCCAGAAGGAGGAGCCGCCGATATTGAGCCGATAGGGAGCCCCTTCGATATCTTGCCAATAGGGAAGAAATCCAACGCCGATGGGTTGGGAGAGCTCTTTTTTGAGCATGGGATAGCGATTGGCCCCCTGCATAAGAATCCCGCAGCGGCCGGTCGTAAAGAGCTTTTCCGGCTCGCTCGTAAAGCGCCCCTGGTAGCTGAAGATCCCTTTTTTCTGCCATTCGACGAGCTTGTCCACATGGCGGATAGGGGTCGGGCTGTTGAAGTTGAGCCGTGCGGAAAGGCCGAGAAAGCCGTTTTCATGAGTGGCGAAGGGGAGGTTGTGCCAGGCGCAGATATGTTCGAGGTGATAGCCGGCCGGCCACGCCGTTGTAAAACCCTTATAGCCGGCATTCACCAGCTTCATGCCCATGGCTTCCAATTCTTCCCATGTTTTGGGAGGCTTTGCCGGATCCAGCCCTGCCTGCCTGAAAAGCTCCTTATTGTAGAACAAGATGCCCGTAGAAGCGTTCCAAGGAAGGGAAAACATTTTTCCTTCCGCTGTCGAATAGAAGTCCCTGACCGCGTCGATGTAGACGTCCGGATCAAATTTTCGAAAATATTTTGGAAGCAGCTCGTCTACCGGCACAAAGAGTTCAGGCATGAGCATCATCGTCTGGGTTGCTACCTCATAGACTTGGAGAAGATGAGGCGGCTGCCTTTCCCGAAAGGCTTGCACTCCCTTTTCGAAGGTCTCCGTGTAGTTGCCTTTGTGAACGAGAACGATCTTATAGTCTTTGGATTGATGATTGAAATCGTCTACGACCTCGGCGAAACGCTCGCCCAAAAAGCCTTCAAAGGCATGCCAGAACACGATATCGGTTCCAAAGAGAGATCCTGCCGCCATGAGCAAGGATGCGATCCAGGTAGTTTTCATAGCCCAATCTCCTGATGAAAGTCGATCAGTCTACCGAAGAATGGATCAAAAAAACAAGTTGCATTTTCGATTCCCATCGAATTTTCTGTTTTCAATTTGCTCTAATTTGATATCTAGTTATTTTGTAACTAATAATGGTTAAACTATGTGGCATGATCAGATTGTACCTTTACTACCTCTTGTCTATTTTCAAAAACGGTATCTTGAGGTTGAGAAAGAAGTAGACGAGCGATTTTCAATCTATTATCGGGACAAGGCGTTTCGGCTTTGGAGGCCGGACCTATCTGACGCCGAGATTCAGGAAGAGTATCTCCGGCTCAACAAAATGCGGGGGGCGATCTGGTTTGATCCTGAAGGAGAGGAGATTGCGCGGTCCTGGAGAGAGGCGTTTCGTCCAGCGCTCGAGATGATCCGCGAGGATTTTGTGCGCCATCCCAATTGCATTGCGTTTGACTACAACAAGATCGGCTCCTATTACAACGGGAGCCTGATCGCATTGGGGGGACACCAATTCCTCGCTCTGGAAGGACCTTTGCAGCGATCGATCCGCCGCTTTTTTTACACTCTCCTCGACTCAAATGCCCCGCTTCTGGTTCGGCTCACGCCGGCAGTCGAAAAGGGGATCGACAAGTGCGCGCCCTATTGGGAAGGGCGGTTGGAAAAAACCCGATTGGCTATCCCGAGGCATTTAGGCCAGCCGAAGCAGATCAACTACCTGACAACAGATGCGTGGGAGGACTGCTCATCTATCGGCGTAGACGCGCTCCTCGAGCTTGTTCTGCAGGCGCGAGCGCTCTACGACCCCGCAAAAGGGCCCCTAGCAGCCC
>DAIDLB010000152.1 GCA_027449725.1 Chlamydiota bacterium | reverse complement strand
CGTTATCCCGGACATGCGGGCGCTCTTGAGACGGCAAAAGAGCTCGCCCTGGATGCGCGCCACTTTTTCGAGATGGTCGACGGCCGACCGGTTTACTCCTGGAGAGCGCGGATGGAAGCGCTTTTTGATCTCTGCATCTCGGTGTTAGAGTCATTTCTCAATGCGTTTGGGATCGCCGAATTTTTCAGGCCGGCGGAATCGCTTCTGGAAAATGACATCAAAAGCAACCGGATCATGCAGCTCCTCATGCTCTTTAGCACGGTCAGCACCCTCCTTTTACCGGTGCTTGGGCCGGCGCTTGCAACCTCGATCGTCGGGGGAACGATCTTGGGAACAACCAGCCTCAGCCTCGTTTTTCCCTATGTTCGTTCGGCTCCTTCCTTTTTGCCGAAGGCAATCAACTGGACAAAGCAATATCGGCAGGGCGAGCTTCTAACGTCATCTTGCAAAAAAGAGACGCTCGATGCGATTGCAGCGGCTTTGACTTCGTCGGACAGGATTAAGACCCATCCGATGCTCATCGGGAAATCGGGAGCCGGCAAAACGGAGACGGCAAAAGCTTTTGTAGCGGCGATCGAGCGAGGCGACTATCCGGAACTTTCGGGAAAAAAGGTTTTCTATCTCAATACGGCCGATCTGGTCAAGGGGGCGGAAGCGATTTCAGGAGAAAATAAGACCCTCGCGAACCTCGACCGGGCGATGGGGTTGCATCGGGACAGCATCATCCTTATTTTCGACGAGATCCAGCTTGCCTGCCAAAATGAATCAAAAACCCTGGGAGAGCAGCTGAAGACGATGCTCGATCCGGGAAATGGCCGCTTTCCCCATGTCATCGGCATCACGACGGAAGAGGAATATTACCGCGATATCTACCGGAACAATGCAGCCTTTGCCAGACGGTTTAAGCGGATCCCGATCGAGAGTCCAAACGCAGCCGAAACACTGGCGATCTTGACGAATGCAGCGCTGCAGATGGCTCCCGAGATTCCACTAGCAAAAGGGGCTATGCGGGAATTGGTTGCCAAAACAAAAATCGCCTATCCGGATGCTCCCGAACCGATCACCTCATTGAAAATTCTGGCCCGGTGCCTGCAAAAAGCCGCGGTTTCGCAGACATCGCCTTTGGCAAAAAAAGCTGAGACGCTTCGGATGGAGCTCGCCGCTTTCCACGCAGAGCGCGCCGCCGCTCTTTTGCCCGATAGCCATCGAGAAGAGATCGCCGATCTTGAAAGAGATCTGAAAGCAGTCGTCTGTGCAGAGGAAGCTGAGGAACGGGAGCTAGCCAATTTTTTTAAAAAACGGGACGAGCTGCTCGCGTTGAAAAAACGGATTTTTCAAAAGGTACTCCGTTCAGCGTCCCTGACTAGGAAAGAGCAGTTTACGTTTCTTCTTGAGGCCCGCTTTCTTGCACCCATTTGGACGGAGAGTCTGGTCCGCGATGCAAAGCGGCTTGGACTCAAGACCATTCTCGATTCCGCACTTATCCAGGAGGCGATCGACGAAGAGCTGGAGAGCGACCGGCGGGCGGAAGAGGCCGTCGAGCGGGGAAGAGCAGACCTCCAGTCTCGCTCTTGATTTAATACCTCGATTTTTGGAATGCTGAAGAAAAATCTTTTTTTGGCAGTTCATGGACAAATTGTGCCGACGGGCCATAGTAGCTTTTCTATTGACCCTGATTGGCTCGTGTCAAATCCCCAGCAAAGTAGCGATGGACGGCGTTGGCGGGCGCACCTCCTACAATCTCAGCGTGCAAGAGTCGAATAGTGAGCAAATGCTCCTCAATCTGGTCCGCCTCCGCTATTCGGACATTCCCTTTTTCCTCGATGTCACGAGTATCACGACGCAATCGACCTTTCGCTCAGAACTTAGCCCCACGTTTCCGATTCCCGGCTTCAACCAGGACAATCCGGCGACGATCGGCACCGGGATTATGTGGCAGGATCAACCGACGCTGACCTACACGCCCCTGGAAGGGTCTGCCTTTGCGACGCGGATGCTACGCCCGGTCGAATTGCAGACGATCCAGCTCTTATGCTACTCGGGCTGGGATGTCGACCGGATTTTTCGGATGCTGATCCAGAATTTTGAAGGGGTACTTAATGCCCCGGAAACGAGCGACCCCCCGGAAAAATTTTCTGAATACACACGGTTCATGGAATTTTCTTCGCTTCTGCGCACATTCCAGAGGAAGGGGGAGCTGCAGCTTGGCGTCAATGTGAAAAAATCCGGCAGCGGCGAGACTCCTCCCGAAGAGACGCTGCAAATCTCCTTTCCCTCCGAAGGAAATGAAGGAAAACGGCTTGCAGAAATTCTCCGCTGCCGCGAACCGGCCAGCGGCAGATGCAGAAGAGAGGTCGATTTCGGCTTCAACGCCAGGGGGCGGATGGGAATCATGACAAGGTCGATCATGTCCTGCATGTACT
>DAIDLB010000151.1 GCA_027449725.1 Chlamydiota bacterium | reverse complement strand
CCTGGTTTTTCGAGAGGGTGGAGATGAGAAGGCCGATGCTCAGTGCGCAGACGAGAAAGACGGCGGAAACGAGGGCGAGGAGGAGGAGCGAGCCGCGGAGCGGCACTCCGTAAAGGGAGACCGCCAGGGCGACGCACATCGCCAGCGAAAGCATCCCTAGAGTAAAATAGGAGATGAGCTTCGAGAGGATGATTTCATGGATGCTCACCGGCGTCGCCATCAGCGCTTCCATCGTTCCCCGCTCCCACTCGCGTGCGATGACGAGGGCGGTCAACAAAGTGCCGATCAGCGTCATGATGATGCCGAGCGAGCCCGGGATGAGGAAATTTCTGCTCTCGAGCTCTTCATTGTACCAGTATCTCGATTCGATCGCGATCCGGGGAGGCTCTCTCCGAGATAGCTTCCATCTTTGATAGGCGCCCTGCACATAGTTTTGGACGAAGTTGGCCGTATTGGGCTCGCTCCCGTCGCCGATCACCTGGATCGGAGCGACCATGCCCGGCCGCTCGAGAAACGATGAAAAATAGGAAGGGACGACGACGATGCCGCGGATCCGACCTCGGATGAGGTCTTCCGTCAGTTCCCGTTCGTCCCTTGCGATCTTGACGTCAAAATAACGAGAGTCGGTGAGCGACTCGGCGAAGGTGCGCGCCTCCGGCGAGGTATCTTGTAAAACCAGGCCCAGACGGAGGTGGTTGAGATCGAGCGAAACGCCATAGCCGTAAAGGAACAAGAGAATGAGGGGCAAAACGAAGCTGATCAGGATGCTGCTCGGATCGCGGACGATCTGATAGGCCTCTTTCTTGATGAGGGCGCAAAGCCGTTTAGAGTGGATGCTGCCGATCATAGTCCTCGATCAGTTGGATAAATGCGTCTTCGAGCAGATGGCTGTTTGCCGCCTGGCAGAGGGCGTCCGGCGTGTCGAGCCGGATGATCTTGCCGCGGTAGATCAGAGCGATCCGGTCGCAATACTGCGCCTCGTCCATGAAATGGGTCGAGATGAGGACCGTAACTCCTTTTTCGACAAGGCCGTTGATATGGCCCCAAAACTCTCTTCTTACCCTCGGATCGACGCCGGAGGTCGGCTCGTCGAGAAAGAGGATGGGAGGGCGGTGCATCGTAGCGCAGGCCAAAGAGAGGCGCTGCTTGAAACCGAGCGGAAGAGACTCTGCGGCCCTCTCCAGATACGGCTCCAGAGAAAAAACCTGCACCATCTGGTCGATCGCTTCTTTTTGCTCGTGGTTTTTCAGGTTGTAGATCCCCGAAAAAAACTCGAGGTTTTGCCGGACGCTTAAGAGCCCGTAGAGGGAGAATTTTTGCGCCATGTAGCCGATCTGGGATCTGGCTACAGCAGGTGTTTTTTGGACGTCGTATTGGTTGACGTGGGAGCTCCCTTCCGTAGGTTTGAGGAGGCCGGAGAGCATCTTGAACGTCGTCGACTTGCCGGCGCCGTTGGGCCCGAGCAAGCCGAAGATTTCGCCCCGTTTCACGGAAAAGGAGATGCCGTCCACCGCGGCAAAAGAGCCGAAGCGCTTCACCAGGTTTTTCGCTTCGACGGGGGAGTGGCTATTGGTCTCGACGGGCTCGGTCCGCTCGGCCAGCAGCGAAATGCCTGAGGGAGAGCCGCCGAGAAGATCGAGGAAGGCGTCTTCAAAACGGGGAGCGGCGGGAGTTAAATCCTCTTTTGCCGGACACCCCGATTTGAAGACGATGCGAAGGGCGCTTCCCTGGAGTACGCCGTCGATGACGTCCGGTGAGCTGAGAACTTGTTTCAGAAGCGAGCGGCGCGAGCCGGCAGGCGTTTCCATTTTAAAGACCCGCCCCTCGACCCGCCCGGTCAGTTCAGAGGGGGGGCCGCTATAGACAAGTTTGCCCTTATCCAGGAGCAGAACTAAGTCGCACCGTTCGGCCTCGTCGAGGTATGCGCTGCTCCAGAGGACGGAGATCCCTTCTTTCAAAAGCTCGCCCACCATTTTCCAAAGCTCGCGCCTCGAGAGCGGATCGACGCCGACGCTTGGCTCATCGAGAAGGAGAAGCTGCGGCTTTTTGATCAGCGTGCAGGCGAGGCCGAGTTTTTGCTTCATGCCGCCGGAGAGCGCTCCGGCGAGCCTTTTGACGAAGGGACCGAGTCCCGTAAAACCAAGAAGGCGCTGGATCGTCTCCTTTCTCTCGGTCTCCGAAGCGCCGCGCAGATCGGCGTAAAGATTGAGGTTTTGTTGAACGGTGAGATCTTCATAGAGGCCGAATTTCTGCGGCATATAACCTGAAATCCGGTGGATCGCTTCGGGATCGGAGCGGCTGCTTTTCCCTGCAATCGAGATGGAGCCGGACGTTGGAAGGAGGAGCGCTGCGATGAGGCGGATGAGAGTGGTTTTTCCCGAGCCGTCGGGGCCGGCAAGGCCGACGATTTTTCCCATGGGGATTTCCGCATCGATCCCGTCGAGCACCGGCGGCTCACCTGGAGAAAAACGCTTGGAGAGATTTTGGATGGAGACGAGCGCATCACCCATCGGATCTCCGTGTGATGAGTTTCACGGTGACAGGCATCCCTTGCTTGAGGCCTCTGTCCGGGTTGTCGGCGTAGATGCGGAGGCGGTAGACGAGATCGGTTCTAAGCTGCGTCGTCTCAACCGTTTTCGGAGTGAACTCGGCGACAGGGGAGATGAACCCTACTTTGCCATAGTAGGTCTTCCCTCCTTTCGTGTCGGTGAAGATCTTTGCATCCATCCCGTAATCGACTTTGCCGAGATTGGGCTCGCTGACATAGGCTCGGATCCACACCGGCGAGGTCAAAGAGAGCGTATAGACCGGCTCGGAAGGCAAGACAACGGAACCGGGCTCCCGGATGCGGGTCAAGAGGATGCCGTCGTTCGGAGCATAGACGGCCGTATAGGAGAGATCGTCCTTGGCGATCTGAAGGGCGGCCTCGGCAGCCAGGAGCTGCCCCTCCAAGCTATCGCGGTTTGCTTGAGCATTATCCAAATCTTCCTGGGAGACGCCTCCAACGCCGATCAGCCCCTGCCTTCGCTTCAGCAAAATTTCCGCGTTGAGGAAAGCCGCTTTCGCCGACTCCAAATTCGCTGCCGCCTGCCGCACGCGATCGTCATAAGGCGTCTTGTCCAACACGGCCATAAGCGCTCCTTTCGGAACAAAATCTCCCTCCTCAAAGCAGAGCTGAACGACCTGGCCTTGGACGCGGAAGCTGATATCGACCTCGCGCACATCGACGTTGCCATACAAAACCAGCTTATTCTTATTGATTTGCCCCCGCAGCATGAGGGTAAGGCCGATGGCGATTAAAACAAGCAAGGCGCAAAAAATAGCCGGAAGGATAAAACGTCTCATCTTAAATTTTTACATACGGTTTTAATGCAAATGGTTAAAGGAATTTCTTTGCGGCTGTGAAAAAGTAAAATAGTTCATTTGTGAATTATCTAAAAAATACTATAGTTTGGTTTTAAGCAAGTTAGAAGTACAATTTGTGTTCGGAAATAAAAGAAGGATATATGAGCACAACAAATTTTTTCACGCTTGAAGGGGCTGAATCTTTCTATACCGCGCTCCGTCAGGATTGACATGTTCCGACCGGCTGCGATTTCGCAGAATCGATTTTCTTCGTCGCCCTTCCCGATGCGGGAATGGTGCTCCTCATTCAAATCGATTCTGCTTTGTCTCGCTCGGTCGGAACATGT
>DAIDLB010000150.1 GCA_027449725.1 Chlamydiota bacterium | reverse complement strand
TCTTTGGACATGGGAGGTTGGGCGGGACAGGCTACCTGTCGATTTTGCCGGTGGACCAGGGGATCGAGCATTCGGCCGGGGCGTCGTTTGCGCCGAATCCGGAGTATTTCGATCCGGAGAATTTGGTGCGCTTGGCGATTGAGGGGGGGTGCAATGCGATTGCGACGACGCTCGGCGCGCTTTCGTGTGTGGCGAGGCGGTATGCGCATAAGATCCCGTTGGTGTTGAAGCTGAATCATAACGAGCTGCTTTCGTATCCGAACAGCTATGACGAGACGCTCTTTGCTTCGGTGCAGCAGGCCTATGACATGGGGTGTGCGGCTGTGGGGGCGACGATTTATTTTGGGTCGGCGGAGAGCCGGAGACAGATCCAGGAGGTGGGGAAGGCGTTTGAGATGGCCCACCAGATGGGGATGGCGACGATCCTCTGGTGTTATTTGAGAAATGCGGCGTTCAAGACGGCGGAGAAAGATTTTCATGAGGCGGCCGATTTGACAGGGCAGGCGAACCATTTGGGGGCAACGCTCGAGGCCGATATCTTGAAGCAGAAGCTGCCGGTCAATAACGGCGGGTTTACGGCCCTTCATTTCGGTAAGACGTCGGACAAGATGTACAATAAGCTCTGCTCGGACCATCCTATTGACTTGACCCGCTACCAGGTGATCAATGGGTATATGGGGAGAGCCGGCTTGATCAACTCGGGCGGCCCTTCGGGGACCAACGATCTGGCCGAGGCGGTGCGGACGGCGGTCATCAATAAGCGGGCGGGCGGTGTTGGACTTATTTCGGGGAGGAAGTCGTTCCAGAAGCCGATGAAAGAGGGTGTCGAGCTCCTCCATGCGATCCAGGATGTCTATCTCTCGAAAGAAATCGCTTTGGCTTAAGAAATTTTTTGGATAGACTCTCCGCTTTCAAAATGGAGAGTCTTATGAAATATGTCTTCGCATTGTTTTTGGCGGTTGCGGGCGCGCTTTGCAGCGACCAGTTCTTTCTCGATAAAGAGGGAGAAGAGGTGCGTATCGTAGTTGTGCGAGCGCCCGGGGAGATTGCAGCCGACGTGGGAAAGCGTATCCTCGCCGCGAGTTTCATGACAGCCTATGAAGATGTGCCGCTGGTCGAGCTAAATCCGGAATTTAAAAGCATCGGAGACGTCCGCCGCTTCTACCACGATTACTTCGACAGCGAGTTCGCCCACTATCAACACGGCTCGCTCATTTGGGTGCAGGCATTTCTGGGAGATACCTTGGTTGGCTGGGCTACGTTCGAGCTCGAAGACGAAACCCACGCTTATATGAACCTGCTCGCCGTCGACCCCTCATACCAAAACAGAGGCATTGGGAAGCGCCTTGTTTTTTCTATCTGCTCAGAAGAGCTTTTTCCTACTATCGAGGCGATCAACGTTCTCATCAGAAAAGTCAACCTCTCGGGACTCCAATTTTACGAGCGCATTGGGTTTCGAGACGCTCCCGATTATCAGGCTAAGGACAACTTTGTCGACAATACCTTGCTCGCTCCGATTCGTTGGGAGAAATGAGTCACGGCCTGGGATGGAAGGCTTTGAAGGCGTTTTTCAGCCGGTTCCCCGCTACATGGGTGTAGCGGTCGGTTGTTGAGATGTCTTCGTGGCCGAGAAGCTCCTGGATGAGGCGGAGGTCGGCGCCGTTTTCGAGGAGGTGGGTCGCAAACGAGTGGCGGAGCGTGTGGGGGGAAACGCTTTTCCGGATGCCGGCCGCTTTGGCGTAGGCTTTGATCCGCGACCAGATCCAGACGCGGCTGATCGGCTGCCTTTTGCGGGAGAGGAAAAGGGGTTCTGAACTCTCTGCCTTACCGCGGTAATGGATGAGGTAGTGGTCGATGGCGGCGATGGCGGTTTTTCCGACCGGGATGAGCCGCTCTTTGCGCCCTTTGCCCCGGACTTTGACAAAGTCGTCGGAGATGTCGGAGATGCGAAGAAAGCAAAGCTCCGAGACGCGCATGCCGGTCGCATAGAGAAGCTCAAGCATGGCTTTGTCCCGTGCGCCGGCAGCGTCTTTGTCTTGGGGCTGGCGGAGAAGATCTTCCATCTCTTCGAGGCTGAGCGATTCGGGGATGAGCTGCCAGATTTTCGGCGTTTCGAAGTGCTTTGCGATGTCTTGCGCGATGAGCCCTTCTTTTTTCAGGAAGCGGAAGAAGACCTTGATGGCGATGAGCATTCTCGAGAGGCTTGAGCTGGCGTATTCTTTGGCTTTGAGCTGATGCAAAAAGGCGTAGATTGATTCTGCCGTAGCCTCCTCAAATGTGCTTTTCCCATCGGCTTGAAGGTGGGCGCTGAAGGCGGCGACGTCGCGCCCATAGGATTCAATCGTGTTGGGAGAGAGTCCTCTTTCAGAACGGAGATGATCCAGAAAGTCTATCAAAGCTCTTTGAGCGTCCATCTATCTGGATTGTATCCGAATCTTCTTTTTCGGGGCGAGCCGCTTGATCAAAAAGAGCCTCGAGCATCCCGAGGGCCGCAAGCTTCAAATCGGCTCCGTTCGGAGCTTTGTCCTTGTCAGGCCAGAAAAGGATTAGCGCGTCTCGAACCTGCTCATGAACTTCATCTTTTGGCAATCGCTCGCTCATGTGCTCAAAAAATAGGGGCGCCGCGCTGAACAGATGATCGGCGCAAGCCTCCGGCGTGGTGAGCTCTCCGGCAATTGCCGCCTGCCGGATCTCTCTCAACATTTCCAGATAGGCTGCGGAAAGCTCGCCATCCCTTTTCTCTCGAATCTTCTGATAGAGCCGGTAGAACTCGCCATCCATATCCGTAAAGGCTTGTGTATACGCCAACGCCTGTGCTTGAGGATTCGCGTCCTTCAATTTCGGGTCGAGGAAAACAAGATACTCCATGAACTCCTCGTCCTGCCCATCGATCGCAACGACGATGAGGCTCAAGATCCGTTGGTGGAGCTTCCAGAGGTTTTCCGTTGTAAAGTCAGCCATCGTCGTGCAGTCATTGATAAGCCAGAGAACCCCCAAAGCGACAAAGAAGGCAAATGTGCCTGTCGGGCCAAGGGCCGTAATCGAGACGATGCTCAGAATGGCGAGCGTCACAAAGAGCGCCGACTTGGCTAGTTGCTGATAATTTCCTTGCAGGGCTTTATCTATCAGAGAAAGCGCCTTCTCGAAATTCGCTCCGTCCAAGACACTCTCGTCGTCGAAACGGCGCTTCACCTCTTCTATTTCAGATGCGATCTCTTTAACAGCCGTTTCGCCGATCCTTCTTTCGAGGTGGGCCTTTTTGCGCTCCAGAATTTTTTTCGTTTCATCCGCTCTTTCCTTCTGGTCGGCGATCTGATCGATCGCTTCTTGTTCCTGCGGAGACAAAAAGAGGTTTTCGTACAGGAAGTCAATCCCTCCCCTCGCCCCCCCTTTTTCAATAGCCTGGTTGAGCTCGGAGCGAAACGACCCCGCAATTGCAATCTGATAAACTCCCCAGAGGGCAAACCCGGCATTCATAAGAAATAGGGCCGGATTGAGCGCAAAGGTGAGAAACCCCTGCGAAATGCCGGCCGCTGATTCGAAAATGCTCGAAACACGGTACATGACGGACGAGAGGCCGAAACTCAAATAACCCGTCCCGGAAACCGTTTGCAACATCCCGAGATTGAATTCTTCCTCCTCTTTCGCATTCATCATCTTCTGAATGCCTTTTGTGGTCATGATCGTCCCACCAACGATTGAAGCAACGCCGCCAAGCGATCCCGCCCCATCGACCATAAGAGCGGCGATTGAATGGGGATTGGCCAGCGCCGCCGTAGCGATGGCGGAAATCGCATTCCGGACAATCGACAACGAATCTACGGTGATTGTAACCCCTTCGGATAGACCTTGCACCTGCGTCAGCAGATCGTCTTCCGGCGTTTCTTGATCCGGATCGGGCTCATCAGATTCGCGAAGTTCAAACGTCTTCCCGGCAACGATGATCCGCTTCTCCCCCTCTCGGTAGACGATGTTGAAAATTCCGCGGTGGTTTTGAAGATGGGTGAAAAATGGACGCGAGCGGAGGAATGCCTGGATCATCCGTCCTATCGCCTCTTGCTGGTTCGGAGAGAGATCGGAAAATCGCGTTACAACCCTCTCGCCGCCAGAGCCTTGCCATTGGACCGATCCGATGCGGTTCGAAAAGGTCTCAACGAGGGGCTCGCTCACGCTATTCATTGCAGAAGGATTTACACTCACAACCCACCTTTAATTAGTCTTATAATTATAGCATAAAATCGAGTTATTAACAAACAGATCTAATTGACTATATAAACTAATTTTGAATGAGTTGCGAATCCGCTCTATCTTTGGACAGACGGTAAAATTCCCGTGCGATCCAGCAATAGAGGGAAAAGGCGAGGCAGAACACCCCTGCCCCCAGGCCCAGAAAAAGAGGCAGGACGCCTCCCGTCAGAATAAAGCCGGCCAGAATGGCAGCAAAGCCGATCGCAATAGCAACAATGGCAAGGGCATTGAGGGCGATTTTAGAATAGCTTGCCTTTTTGACTTGGCCAATGAGGCTCCGAGCCTGCTCGATCCCCCCTGGCCTCGTTTGAGGATCTGCAATCTGCCGAAGCAGCTCTTCGCTCGTATTTGCAATCGAGACCAGGCTTTGTAGCCCTGTCCGTCTTTTTGCATGGCGGAGTTTGTTCTCGAGAAGAGCTCTAGCCGCTTCCCCTCCGGGAATCTCGTGGGCAAACGCCTCTTCTTCGGGTGAAAGAGAGGTCATCTCCTGAAGGAAGCGGAGCGCACCGGAGATTCTCTGTTCTTCGGTCAAATCGGGGTTTTCCAAATACTCGTCCAGCTGCTCTAAAAATGTCTTGCAACGCTGAATTCCCAAGACGGGCATTGCAATCCCGATCACCGAACCCACAGTCATAAACAGCACGAAGAGCGGCACGCAGGCAGCAGCGGCAAGAGCGCCCATGCCGGGCGCAGCAGAAGACAAAAGTGACTGGGCGATAAAAGTCGTTCCGGCAGCGACTTCCATCTGGCTTTGAACCAGCTTGGCCTCTGCCCGCTCATACCCTTCCCTGTCTCCAACCCCATCCGCCTCGGCCATCTCTTGATTCGATTCAACAATTTCCGTGACTCCCGAGACGAGGTCGATGACGCCGACCGCCCCGCCCAAAGACCTCGCAATGATCCCTCCGCCCGAGCGAAGGGAACAGGCAACCATCGCATCACGGCAAAGGGCCATCCCTTTGTCAAGGGGCCCCAAGACAAAGGTTTTCGCGGCCGTCTGAAAGCTGTCCGGAGGGGGCAGCAAAGAAAAAACAGCCTCTTTTCGATGGGCCGACCCATATTCAAAATCGCCGGTATTT
>DAIDLB010000149.1 GCA_027449725.1 Chlamydiota bacterium | reverse complement strand
CGGCTTTTTCAGAGCGGTCTGTGTGGAGCCGGATGGATGTCTGGAAACAGGAATGCCCGGCGGTTGCGAGTTATGGTGAAGAGCAAAGTTAAGTGGGGCCAAAGGGGCTCCTTGGCTTGCATAAGCCGGGTCGGAGCGAAGACTTTGGGGGGGGAGGGTAGAAACAGGGCTCCCAAATGAATGGAGTTGTGTTGTGTTCGGGCGAGAAGAGACAGATGGGTTGAATGGAGTCAAGGAGGGCTTCCTATCAGCATAAGTCTTTGTAGGGCGAAGGATTTCGGCGGTTCCGCCGGCAATGGAACCCGATGACGGATAGCGTCGTGAGTTTTTGCGAAGGGGAGTAGAATTGAATGAAGTCAAGGCAGGCGGCCTGTTCGTATGGGCAGGATAAGACGTCTTGCCGTCCTCGTACAAGGGAGCGAGAGGAGGCGGTGTGTTGGGTCTCTGATTCCGGCGATCTCCTGTGTGATCAGGCCGTCCAGGACTTGCGGCGGGTCTTCTTGGCGGGGTCGGATCATCCGCTGGAGGCGGCGAAGGCGGTGGAGTTGGATCCACATGGAGCGGAGAAGGAGGGAGCGGGGTAGGATCAGGAGAACCTATCGGAGGGTCATCGGATTCATAGAATTTTTTTAAAATAGCTTCCAGCTCAGAGCCTTTAGCCACAGTAAAGCGATTTCGGGCGCTTGAGTCGGAAGGATCGTCCTTGAACAGGCGGATCCAGTAGCGGCCGGCGTCCCGTTCAACCAGATAGCCGACTTCCTCCGGATGATACCCGAAATTACCGGCGATTTTTTTAAATTGGGCGTCCCGCCTCAGATCACCGTCGTTTTTTGTGTACTGGATCTTCTGTTCGTCCCGTTCGGGCGATCTGGGCGGGGTCGAATCAAAAGGGTTAAACCTATAGAATTCGATTCCTTCTGTCATAAAAACCGTCTGTTTTAAGTCTTTTAGATGTTTATTATACACTATATTAGTGTTTAATTCATCATTTAAAAGCGGTTTTCTTTTATAAACATTATTTTAAACGGAAAAAGAACCCATTCCTCTGTAAGTTTTTGGCTTTCAAAGGAATGAGTTCTTTTGTGAGATCAGCCTTCTACGAGTTCTTCGAGAAGGGCCTGTTGGCGGGCGAGGAGCTGTTCGATTTCGTCCTGTTCGAGTTCTTTTTGAGAGAGCCTGGCGAGGTCGTAGACCTGGAGGGCGAGCCGCTTGGAGAGGTCGGGCTTGGCGGCGGCGAGGCGGTGGGCGGCCTGGACGAGCTTGTTGTTGGTGTTGACGACAAACGAGCGGCCGATGTGGGCGAAGTCTTTCTTCTCCTGAGTGAGGAGGCCGAAGTCGCGCATGCGGCGCATCTGTTCGTCGACGAGAAAGAGGCCGGCAATCGAGTCGGAAGCGAGGCTTTTGGCTTCGATCTTGAGCTCTTTGGGCAGCTCCGCGCGGAAGAGGTCGGCGATGCGGGTCGCGATTGATTTCCCGTCACTGTCGAGGAGGGTTTTTTCGCGGGACGCGTCGACGAGAGTCTCGTCGAGCTCGCTCTCGATGCATTGGAACTTGACGTTCAGGGTGAGCTCGAGCGCGCCCATGACGGGGGAGTCGATCGGGTTTGTCGTGGTGAGAAGTTCGATGCCGCGGTCCTGATAGACCTGCCGGATTTTTGAGGCCGAGGCGCCTTTGCAGTAGTAGATTTTCTTCTCTTTGGCGCGGTCGAGATATTCCTGGGGCGTCGTCCATTCGCCCGTAGTGTTTTTCCAGATGAGGATTTCTTTAACCCGGTCGCGGAACTTGTCGTCGTGGAGCAAGCCGAGCTTAAGGAGCCATTCGATCTCCTGAAAGTTGGCTATATAGGCTTGCCGGTCGGTCTTGAAGAGGGAGGTGAGCTTGTCGGCGATTTTTTTCGAGATGTGGGCGCCGAGCTGCTGCACCTTCTGGTCGATCTGGAGGTAGGAGCGGGAGACGTTGAGTGGAATGTCGGGGCTGTCGATCGCGCCGCGCAGGATCGTCATGTAGTCGGGGAGGATGTCGTTGCAGTTGTCCGCAACGAAGACGCGGTTGCAAAAGAGCATGACCTTTGAGACCTTGTGCTCGAGCTGCTGGATGCTCTTCGGGAAGTAGAGGATTCCCTGGAGGCGGAACGGATAGTCGACGTTGAGGTGGATCCAGAAGAGGGGGTCTTCTTTCATCGGGTAGAGCTTGCGGTAGAATTCGAGATATTCCTGGTTCGTGCAGGCCGACGGGCTTTTGGTCCAGAGCGGCTCGCAGTTGTTGATCGGTTTGCCGTTAAGGAAGATCGGATCGGGCATGAAAGAACAGTAGCGGTCGAGGAGTTCGCGGATCTTCGATTCCTGGAGGAATTCGGCGCTCTCTTCGCCGAGATGGAGGACGATGTCGGTTCCTCTTTCTTTGGGCTCCGAGGGGCCGATTTCGTAAGAGGAAGAGCCGTCGCAGGTCCAAAATACCGGTGAAGAGCCGGAGAGGAATGAAAGGGTTTTCAGCTCAACTTTTTGGGCGACCATGTAGGAGGAGTAGAAGCCGAGGCCGAAGTGACCGATGATCGGATCGGCGTCGGTCTCTTTCTTATACTTGGCGAGAAACTCTTCGGCGCCGGAAAAAGCGATCTGGGCGATGTATTTTTCAACTTCCTCTTCCGTCATGCCGATGCCGTTGTCGGAGATCGTCAGCGTACCCGCTTTTTTATCGATCCGCACATGGATTTCAAGGGGGGTTGCATCGTCGGAGGCCTGACCGCATTCACGGAGGATCCGGAGTTTCTTGATGGCGTCTGTGGCATTCGAGATGAGTTCGCGAAGAAAGATGTCGCGACTCGAATAGAGCCATTTTTTGATGATAGGAAGAATATTTTCGCTATGAATAGAAAGACTATTTTTACGCATGATAACTCCATTACTGGGATAGGTTCTTTGCTCTACTATAAAAATCCAAAGAGCCTCTTCGCGTCAAGGAAAATGCTGGACGATTTTGCCCCGTCTCAGGAGAATAGGGAGGATTAAAAATTTTTTTGCATTATGCGAGTGATGGCCGCCCAGATCAATCCGACGATCGGCGATCTGGAGGGAAATGTCCGAAAGATCATCGAAGCGCTTATCCGCGCTCGCGGGGGCGGCGTCGACGTCGTCATTTTTCCGGAGCTGGTCCTTACGGGCTACCCTCCGGAGGATCTGCTTTTAGATCCTGAGTTCATCGAAGCGGCCGAGAAAAGGTTGAAAGAAATTGAGCCTGAGACGAGGGGGCTCTTTGTCGCCATGGGAGCGCCCCGCTGGAACCGTTCCGGGAAGGAAAAGCCGCTTTTCAACAGCGCGGCGGTATTCCGCGACGGCAGCCTGATCGGCTTCCACAATAAGCAGCTTCTTCCAACCTACGATGTGTTCGACGAGAAGCGGTTTTTCGAGCCAGGAGATAGCCCGTCTGTCTTCGAACATCTTGGGCGGCGGATCGCCGTGTCGATCTGCGAGGATTTTTGGCAGCACGCCCAGACGGTCGGCTATACGAGCTATGCAGCCGATCCTGTGAAAGAGCTGCAGGAGCTGGAGGTCGACCTTGTCCTGAACCTCTCGGCGTCGCCCTATT
>DAIDLB010000148.1 GCA_027449725.1 Chlamydiota bacterium | reverse complement strand
CAAATTGGGTATAATACTACCCCGCGGCTCTGAGATCGGCTTGATCGTGGTGGAGGAAGATCAAATCTTTTAGGATATTGAACGCTTCGATAAGCTGCAGGTCGCTCTGGCCGAAAAGATCGATCGATTCGGAATCGAAGTTCTTTTTCTCTAGTTCTGCCAAAAAATTCTGGTAGTTTTTGTTCGATTCGATCCGAGTGGCTGCATTATCTCTCAGGACGTCCAGGTAAGAGACCCAGGTTTCGAGCCGGGTCTGGAGGTTGTAGCGGTACATTGGGCCCAGCTGCAGGCGGTGGAGGGGAGAGATATCCGAGAGGTCGTCTTCAAAGTGAGGCTCGATCGAGTCGTTCGCGAGCGGGTATTTGCCGAATTTTTCCCCGATGTCGAGGGCGGAGAGGATTCCCGGCACGACGATGTCCGATTGGACGCCGGTGAGCTGGGGGCTTTTTCCTGAAACCGTGTAGTAGCGGCCCCGCGTCACCTTATATTCTCCCTGAGGATTGATCTTCGGGTTGGAGACGGGATCGAGAGTAAACGTCTGGAAAGAGCCCTTGCCGAACGTGTGGGCGTCGCCGATGACGAGAGCCCGTCCGTAGTCCTGGAGCGTTTGCGCAACGATCTCAGCCGCCGAGGCGCTGGCCTGGTTGACGAGGACAATGAGAGGGCCGTCCCAAACCGGTCTTCCATCGACTTCCCGCAAGTGCTGCACTTTGCCGCTGCTGTCTTTGATTGAGACGACGATCCCTTTATTGATAAAGAGTCCTGTCACCGCAACCGCTTGGGGAAGAAGCCCCCCCGCATTGCTACGCAGATCGAGCAGCACTCCTTGCAGCTTGTGGTTTTTTCGAATCGTTTCGATTGCCTTGCGCAGATCAGCCCCTGATGAATACTTCTGGTCCTGATAGAAGGAAAAGAGCTTCAAATGGGCGATCACCCCATCGCCAAACGGTTCCAGGAGAGTCTCCAGGCGGCTCTCCTCCAGCACCACTTCGCCCCTCACGAGGTCGATTTCGTGCTTTTCCGTAATTTTATCTTCTTCGGAGCTGCTTTCCCTCAAAACCGTAAGGACGACGGGGGTTCCCTTTTCTCCGCGGATCAGGTCGACCGCTTCGATGATGTCCATCCCGACGACAGGCTCGCCATTGACTGCGATGATCCTGTCGCCCATCTTCAGCTTGCTCTGACTGGCCGGGCTATTTTCCAAAATCCGCATGACGCTAAAGCCGTCCAGCGTGTCCCGCAGCTGCGCTCCAATGCCGAAGAGGCGCTGCTGCACCTGGATCATGAACTGGTTCGCTTCGCTCGGGGTAAAGTAATTGGTATGCGCATCGAGAGCCGCTGCCGCCGATTTAAGGAGATAGGAGAGAATCGTCCGGTTTTTTTCTTGAGGATCCGTGTTGAGAAGTTCCGACTCATGGTTGAGGCGCCGCTTTTGGATCCGCTGTAAAAAAAGCTCGCAGTTCTCTTCATTGAAGCGGCGGGCGGCCTCTACCTGCATCGCTTTGATCCGCAGCAGCCGGTCAAAGAGCTCTTCTTCCGTCTCCGCGTAAGGGGCGTCTTTGAATTCGTCGCTTTTGACCTGCTTGGGCAGCTCGTGGTTGGCTATTTTCGCCTCTAATCTGTTTCTTCTCGCAACGGCGATGTCGAGCTGGGAAAAAATTTGATAGAAAGTAGTGTAGTCTCCCTTGTTGAACGCAGTCAGAGCGGAATTGACAAGGGTTTCAGAAGGGGGGGTCCATTCGGTCACTTCCCCTGCGAGAAAATAACACTTGGACGGATCCAGCTCGTCAAAGAAGTTTTGGATCGTCCGCTCGATCAGTTCGGGGGTGAATTTCTTATAGAATGCGTGGGATTTGAGCAGCTCCTCTATCTTATTTTTTACGTCCCTCGAAGTGATCTCCGGGGCTTTTGCGTACCCTCCGACACTTAGGAAAAGCATCGCCCAAATGATGATTTTTGTTTTAAAGAAGCTGACTTTCAAGACTTTCCTTTCAAGCTCATCCAAATACTGACTATAGCTCAAAGAGAGACTTTGCTACCATAGTTACGGTAAAAAATATTATAAGTGACTGGTTAGTAGTTAGATAGTGCTCTTTGAGGTGGGAATTCTTTTAAAAGCCCCTCCCGAGCGGCGTAAAGTAATTAATTTAAATAGCGGAAAATGGAGTTATTTTTCAGTAATAGTGAACTTTACGTTCACTTTAATTACATTTTTTGGTACTCTATTAGTGTTGAATTAAAAATACAATCGTTTTGGAGGGAAAGCCATGAACGACCAATTACACCAAGAAACTACCCCTGCACAGGCAGGCGGAAAAGTGGTTTCAATTACAGAAGCCGCGCGGATCAACAATGTGACGCGCCAAGCTATTTATGTGGCCATTAAGCAAAAAAAGTTAAGGGCTACAAAAGATGCAACCCGCTGGACCATTCATTTAGATGATCTGGAAGAATATCGACGCAACAAGTATTCGCGTACAAAGTCTATGTACGACGGAGAATTATTGTTTGATAATCGCAAAGGGTATTATTCGGTCAATCAGACTGCGAAGTTACTGAATGTCCCAGCTCAGAAAATCTATTATGCTACTCGCGTAGGTTTGATGAAAGCGACTCGCAAAGGCGCTGCATGGGTTATCAGTCTTGATGAGATCAAGTCCTATCGGGAAAATTACCTCAACCGCACAACGCAGGTTAGTTAAGAGAGCGACTTCAATTTGAAGACACTCTCTAATATTCTCCTAGCTGAAAATCTTTGATTTGCAGCTGGATGCTTGTTTTGTTGAGGAAATTGTTGATCTGAGGCGTGAACGCGATTTTCAGCCGGATGTTTTTTTGCCGGATTTGATCTTTGCGTTCCGCCAGGTTGAAACCGATCCCTTCCAGGGATCTCTCTTCTTGTTCTAGAAAAAATTTGAGGTGCAGTTTGCCAACCACTTTGGGCGGCCAGGTCTGCATCGCTTCGCAATAGAGGATAGGCGGGGGATTTTCATGCCCATACGGCTCTAAAAGGTTGAGCGACTCGAGCAGGTCGAACGTAATCTCTTTAAAGCCGATCTGCGCGTCGAGGTAGAGTTTTTCTTTCACATCCTTTTCCTGGAGCTGTCTATCTGCGGCAGCGAGAAAGCGGCGTTTGAATTCGGGGATGTTTTTCTCCTGAATCGTCATGCCGGCTGCATAGTCGTGCCCTCCGAAGTCGACGAGGAGGTCTCGGTTTTCTCTCAGGAATTTGAGGACAGGGAATTCGGGAATGGTTCGGATCGACCCTTTGCCCAGTTTGTTGTCGAGCGTAATGATGACGACGGGGCGGTTGTATTGTTTGGCGATCCTGGCTGTGATGATGGGGATGATGCCGGGATGCCACTGATAGGAGTAGAGGACGATGGCCTTATGCTGCAAAAGTTCCGGCTTTCTGGCGAGGAGAAGATCGATGTCGTCGGAAGCAGCCCGTTCGATTTTTTGTCTCTCGAGATTATGGAGGTCGAGTTCGCGGGCAAGTCTTTCTGCGTCTTCCGGGTCGCGGAGGAGAAGAAGCTCGATTCCCTTTCTCGGGTCGGCGATCCTTCCAAGGCTGTTGAGCCTGGGGGCGATCTTTGATGTGATATCCGCCGGGGTCAGGGTGGCGGCTGAAAGGTCGCTGACGGAAAAGAGCTTGGCGAGGCCGACCCGCTTGAGTTTTTTCATCTGTTGCAACCCATAGCGGACAAGGATCCGGTTTTCTCCCTTGAGGGCCCCCATGTCGGCGATGGTGCCGAGCGCGACGAGGTCGAGGTAGCTTTTCAGATCGATTTTGGAGGGGGCGATCCGCTCGAGATCGATGAGCTTTTCCGTCAGGGCGTGAGCCAATTTGAAGGCGACGCCAACGCCGGTCAGGTCGCGGTTCGGATAGGTGGTATTGATCAGTTTGGGGTTCAGGGTTGCAATGCAAAGGGGGATTTTTGAAGTCGGTTCGTGGTGATCGGTGACGATCACGTCGATCCCGCGGCGGACCATCTCTTCGATCTCTTTGGCTGCGGTAATTCCGCAATCAACGGTGATGAGGAGTTTACACTTATGTTCCAGAGCGAAGTCGAAGGCGTCGGAGATCAGGTTTTTTTTGAGGGCGGACCTGTTGGGCACATAATAGTGGACAATCCCGCCGACCTCAGTAAGAAAATCGGTGAGAAGGGCCGAAGCGGTCATCCCGTCGACGTCGTTGTCGCCATAGATGAGGATCGGCTCTCTGGTTTCGAGAGCAGCGAGAATGCGGGTTACGGCCTGATCGATTTCGGGGAAAAGACTTGGGTCGTAGAGGTTCGGGAGTTTCGCATAGAGAAACTCGTGGATTTCCTCCAAATTCGTAAACCCGCGCGAAATCAAAATTTGCGCCGTCGTAGGGTG
>DAIDLB010000147.1 GCA_027449725.1 Chlamydiota bacterium | reverse complement strand
GAAGGCGAATCCTTCGGATTTGATCTTGTGGTTGGAGACGCGCTTGTTGCCGGCGTGGAAGGTGTCGTAGGTGGGGTCCCACTTGGGCGGGGGAAGGGAGAGGGTGTCTGCGATCTGTTGGTAGAGCTGTTGGCGGGTGGGGTGGTCGTCGTCGGCGAGGTTGTAGATGCCGGTGAGGTGGTGTTTGAGGGCGTAGTCGATGGCGAGGACGGCGTCGTCGCGGTGGATCATGTTGGAGTAGTTAGCGCCGCTGCCGGGGAGGGGGGAGTTTCTTTGGGAGCGGAGGCGGAGCGAGATTTCGCGGCCGGGGCCGTAGAGTTCGGCGAGGCGGAAGATGCAGACGTGCCAGCCGAGGTCTTTGAGGGAGCTGTAGAGCTGTTCGGTTTCGATGAGGATTTTGACTTTGTCCGATTTGGGCCTGAGTTCGGAGTTTTCATCGACCCAGAGGCCTTGGTGGTCGCCGTAGACGGAGGTGCTGCTGGTATAGATCAGGCGGCGGTGGATTTTGCTTTTGACGGCGAGGTGGCGGATGACGTGAGCCGTGTGGAGGTAGGCCGATTCGTAGTTGTCGGGGCTGGAGGCGCCGATGGTGACGAGGATCGTGTCATTTTCGAAGAGGAGGGGAGCGAGGCTCTCTTCCGTCACTTCTTTGAGGACGACGCACTTTTGGGCGGCGTGGGCGAGTTCGGGAAGCCGTTCGGGCGCGCGCGTGGTGGCGGTGACGTGGTGGTGTTTCTTGCTCCACAGGGAGGCGACCTGCCCGCCCAGATAGCCGGCCCCTAAAATGACGCTGTTCATCATCGACCTTTCAATATTCCGAGGGTTACAAATGCGCCGCGCAACTCGGCGTTTTCTTTTTTGTCCAGGGCGCCGCTCGTGTCGAGCCACTCGACATAGTCGCGGGGCACTTCGGAGAGGGTTTTTCCCTGGTGTTTGCCGAACGGCATCCGGGTGAGATCCTGCTTTTGGCTGAGGAGGTGGATTACGGTGGCGAGGTCCAGGTCGTCGATCATCTGGCTGAAGACTCTGTGAAGGATGATAACGTCGTCAAGTGCCCGGTGGGCCTGGTTCGCTTCAATCTTGTAGGCTTCGCGTAAAAATTGGAGGCTGTGGCGGGGTAAGTCGGGCCTGTATTTGCGCGACCATTTGAGAGTGTCGATGAAGGGCCAGGAGGGGAGGATGCGGGACGAGCGCTTGAACTCGTCTTCCATAAAAAGTTTGTCAAACGAGTCGTTGTTGTGGGCGATCAGGACGACGTCCCCCTCGCAAAAGGCGAGGAAGTCGTCGATGATTTGGGCAAACGGAGGGGCGTTTTTCACCATCTCGTCTGTGATATTGCAGACTGCTGTCGATTCTGCCGGGATGGGACAGCCGGGATGGATCAGCGTGCAAAAGGTCTTGTCGTTAGACGGGTCGTAAGCGGCTAGCTCGATGATCCTGTCTTTGCCCGGCTTCGTGCCGGTCGTTTCCGTGTCGTAATAGATGGCTCTCATAATGGTGAGCAATCAAACCCTAATTTTGTTTTTGTGGCAAG
Source organism: Chlamydiota bacterium (assembly GCA_027449725.1). Classification (GTDB taxonomy): domain Bacteria; phylum Chlamydiota; class Chlamydiia; order Chlamydiales; family SM23-39; genus JAKBAE01. The sequence goes on along the minus strand of DAIDLB010000147.1, from coordinate 4,026 downwards.
ACCTCCCTTTCCACTAATTGGGCGAATCCTGTATCCTTTCCATCGGTTAAGACCATGAAATCCTGTGTTTTTTTCATTCTTGCAGCGCTCTTGTCCGGCTGCTTCCAGGTCTATGGAGACGGGGAGGACTATCGGACCGTGCCGGTCACGAACAACCCCAATATCGTCCCTAATTACGGCCCTATCCCCGGGATGGGGGGGAGCGCTCCGTACTGACATGGAAATAGGTTTTTGCTATATGCCAGAGAAAAGAGGAAATTGCAAAACTCCCTTCGGGGTCAAAAAACGCCCTTTTGGCCAAGGATCGCTTTTTCTCGGGACCCCTAAGACCCATCAGGTTATGTGGTCCCGCGAAAAAACGACCCTTGGCCAAAATCATCGTTTTTTTGACCGGCGAAGCGAGCTTTGCAATTCCCTCAAAAGGAAAAATTATGGTTGATGCCCCTTACCATTTCTTTCGCGCCGACCGGGACAAAGTGATCCGGGAAGTGGGGAAGGACGGCTTGCTAGCCCAGCTGAGGAAGATGCTTCTCATCCGGAACCTCGAGATCCGAGGCGAGGCCGCCTATCAACAGGGGAAGGTCGGAGGGTTCTACCATTCGTATATGGGACAGGAGGCGATCCAGACCGGCTGCGTTGCGGCTGCAGGTGCCGGACACTGGTATACAACAACCTATCGATGCCATGCCCTGGCGCTTCTTTTGGGCGCGACGCCGAACGAGATCATGGCCGAGTTTTATGGCAAAGAGACCGGAAACGCCAAAGGGCGAGGCGGCTCGATGCACCTCTTTACCGACCGGCTTCTCGGCGGTCTTGCTATTGTCGGCGGACATCTTCCCATTGCGACCGGTGCGGCGTTTACCATTAAGTATAAGAAGCAAAAAGGGCTAGCTTCTTTCTGTTTCCTCGGCGACGGCGCCGTCGCGCAGGGGGCTGTGCACGAGTCTTTAAATTTGGCGGCTCTTTGGAACCTCCCTTGCATTTACGTGGTTGAGAATAACCAGTGGGGGATGGGCACGGCGGTACAGCGGGCAGTGGCGATCAAGCCGATCGCGGAAAACCTCGCTAAAAGCTACAACATGAAGTCCTACACCCTGGACGGGATGGACTTTTTTGCGTGTTATGCGGGTTTTCAGGATGCGCTCCGCTACGCGGTTCAGGAGTCGAAGCCGGTTTTGATCGAAGCGCTCTGCGAGCGGTTCCGCGGCCATTCGATCTCCGATCCTGCCCTTTACCGGACAAAAGAGGCGCTCCATCAGGTGATGGAAAAAGATCCGATCCAGCTTTTAAAGAACGTGCTGATCGAGATGGGAGCGCTGACCGAAGAGCAATTCAAGGAGATGGACCGCGAAGAGAGGGAGATTGTCATCGAGGCGATGAAGTTCGCTGAAGAGAGCCCCTGGCCCGATCCGATTCACCTGGAAGAAGGAGTATTTGCACCCTGATGGAACGGCAGACAGTAGAGATCCGTGAAGCCCTGCGCCAGGCGATCGACGAGGAAATGACCCGCGATCCGAACGTATTTGTGATGGGCGAAGAGGTGGGCGAATACAATGGCGCTTACAAGATCACCAAGGGCATGCTTGCCAAGTGGGGGCCCGAGCGGATCATCGACACCCCGATTGCGGAAAACGGCTTTGTTGGGCTGGCGATTGGGGCTGCTATGACGGGGCTGAGGCCGATCGTCGAGTTTATGAGCTGGAATTTTTCGTTTGTTGCGGCAGACCAGCTGATCTCAAATGCGTGCAAGATGTACTACATGTCGGGCGGCAGGTTCAGCGTGCCGATCGTATTCAGGGGCTGCAACGGCGCTGCGGCGCAGGTCTCATCGCAGCACTCTCACTGTGTGGAGGCGATTTATGGCAATCTCCCCGGCTGGGTTGTCGTTGCGCCAAGCAACGCCTACGATGCGAAAGGTCTCCTCAAATCTGCAATCCGTTTCAACAACCCCGTCCTTTTTCTTGAAAACGAGCTCGACTACGGCGACAAGATGGAGATCCCGCAGGGGGAGTATCTGATCGAGATCGGGAAAGCGAAAGTGGTGCGCGAGGGGAAGGCTGTGACGTTGATCTCTTATTCACGGATGATGAAGTTCTGCATGCAGGCGGCGGAAGAGATGGCGAAGAGGGGCGTCCAGGTCGAGGTGATAGACCTTCGCACCGTAAAGCCGCTCGATATCGCTCTCATTGCGGCTTCGGTGCGCAAGACGCATCGGTGCGTCCTTGTCGAAGAGGGGCATCTTTTTGCCGGCATCTGCGCCGAGATCGGATTTCAAATCATGGAGCATTGCTTCGACGACCTCGATGCCCCGCTGGAGCGGGTGTGTCAAAAAGAGACGCCGCTGCCCTACTCGAAGGTTCTCGAGCGGGAGACGATGCCGACAAAAGAGCGCATTCTCGCCGCGCTAGAAAGGGTCTTGTCTTAGTTTTAAAAATTCGTCATACTACTATTTAACCTTCCGAGGAATCATGCCGTTTACAGTCACGATGCCAAAACTTTCTCCAACGATGGAAGAGGGGACGATTGCCAAATGGCATAAGAAAGAAGGGGACAAAGTAGAGGCGGGGGATCTCCTCATCGAAGTGGCGACCGACAAAGCGACAGTCGAATATAACGCCCTTGATGAAGGGTACCTCAAAAAAATTCTCGTCAAAGAAGGGGGCGGCGCCGTCATCAACCAGCCGATTGCCATCTTCACCGCCACAGCGAAAGAAAGCATTGAAGGGTATGAACCCGAAGGAGTCTCCGTAGCTATGCCGACGAAAACAGCCCCAACCCCGGAAAAAAAGAGAGAAGAAGCCGCGCCGAAGACAGCCGCGCCCACGATGCAGCAGCCGGCATTTGTTCCCGAACAGCCCCTCGAAGATTACGAATTCGAATTTCCCACTGAAAGCGTCTCGCGCCACCCCGCATCTCCCCTCGCTAAAAAGCTCGCCAGGGAAAAAGGGGTCGACCTCAGCACCGTCAAAGGGACGGGGCCGCACGGCCGCGTCGTGAGCCGCGATCTCGACCTCGGCCAACCCGACCAGGTTGTCGCCTTCGGCCGCCGCGATCTTCCCGAGGTGCCTCCCGGAACCTTTGAAGAAACGCCCCTCTCTCCGATGCGAAAAGCTGTCGGGACGCGCCTCCAGCAGTCGAAGAGCTACATCCCCCACTTTTACGTCCGACAAGAGATCGACGCCGAGCCGCTCTTTTACATCCGAGAGCAGCTCAAAGAGGCCAACGTCAAACTCAGCGTCAATGACTTCGTCATCCGAGCGTCAGCCCTCGCCCTTCGCACCCACCCCGTCATCAATAGCGGCTTCAACTCCGTCAACCAGTCGATCATCTCCTTTAAAACCATAGATATCTCTGTCGCCGTCTCCGTCGAAGGGGGGTTGATCACGCCCATCGTCCGCCATGCCGATTTCAAAAATCTCGGCCAAATTTCTGTGGAGGTCAAAGAACTCGCCGCTCGCGCGAAAGCAGGCAAGCTCGATCCCCAGGAATATAAAGGCGGCTCGTTCACCGTCTCCAACCTCGGGATGTTCGGCGTCACCGAATTCGCCGCGATCATCAATCCACCCCAAGCTGCTATCCTCGCCGTCGGCGGTATCGAAGAGTGCGTCCGCCTTAAAAACGGCAAGCCCGCGGCCGGCAAGCGGATGATCCTCACTCTCTCAGCCGACCACCGCGTCATCGACGGCGCAGAGGCCGCCAAATTCCTCAAGACCGTCCAGAAATATCTGGAAGGCCCGGCGATGCTGATTGTCTAAGAATTGAGGCTCCGCCCCAAACCCCGCCAAAGGGCGAGCCCTTTGGAAACCCCGTTTTTTCAAGAGGAATTCGCGATGCTGAATCTGTCGGCAACATCTAAAATTGAGCCTGTGAAGGAATGTCCGGGCCTCTATACGTTTTGCACTCTTCCCAAGGTCGCGATCGAGGAGCGTTTCCGCCAGGTGGCCGAGGCTGTGGAGATTCGATGGGATCGGTTGGCAAAAGAAGTCTCTTTTCCGGATTATGTTTTTCAGAAAGAAGAGGAAGCTA
>DAIDLB010000146.1 GCA_027449725.1 Chlamydiota bacterium | reverse complement strand
GTGTTTGATTGTGTATCCTTATTATTCAGAAAATTTTTGAGGCGCTGGAGTTCCCTCCAAATGGGAAAATGGGATGTTTTTTATCGCTCCAAAGACATTTAAACCTCAGTCAGTTACGATTTTTCTAGCGGGAATGGCTGCTAAAGAATCAGACGTTCACCTTTTGTATAGATCAAAATGAATTGGGACTGGCCGATTGAAGAAGTAACTGAGGAAAAAATAAAAAGCTACCTCTGAGATACGATAAAATTATTAATTGAACAGATGGTAAAAGTAAAAAGCGATGCAAACAATCAGGATTATGTCAGAGGAGAGATGAAAGCTTACTCTGAGGTGTTTTCGCTTTTAAAGCAGCAGGCTTCCGTTTTTGATATCGATCAAGAAGAGATTGGCTTAGCGGACATCGAGCCTGAACGGGATTTGCTTTAAAAGAATCTTAGGGAAGGCCGATCGGCCTTCCCTGTCTAAGCTCTTAGCCTACGATTTCGAGTTGCGGGCCGTAGTGGTACATTGCGTTGTTGAAGCAAGTTTTAACCCCTTCGAGAACGGCGCAGGTCGCTAGTCCCGATACGACGAACCCGCCGGACATGACAATGGCTACAGGGGGCGCGAAAGAGGTGGCCAGGGCTGAGCCTCCAAAAAAGGCTGTTGCTACCATCATACAAGGAGGTGCGCCGGCTAATACGGCGCCGCCTGTCATCCACAAATAGCCTTTGAAGGCGCTTTGATCTTCTTTTTTTCGTACTACAAAATGGCTAGGTTGGAACGCAAGTTCTTGTTGTGATTATAACCCCAAAAAATTCATTGAAATCTCCTCATGCTAGCGTTTTTAATCTAAAAACGCGAAAAAGTTAAAGTTTAGGCCAGTAGTTTACTTTCGGAGCCGATTTCTCGCAATCAAATGGAAGAAAATCTTTATAGAGGCGATTCGGGAAGAAAACCACCTACCTGCATGTTCCACATGTTGGCGTAGAGGCCATTTTGATTGATGAGAGAAGCATGCGATCCTTCTTCCACGATCTTGCCTTCGTCGAAAACCAGGATCCGGTCCATGCGGGAGAGCGTGGAGAGGCGGTGCGCAATCACGATCGTCGTCCGGTTTTCCATGAGTTTGTCCAGGCTGTCCTGGATATATTTTTCCGTGACGGAATCTAAAGAAGAGGTCGCTTCATCCAGAATGAGGATCGGCGCGTTGACCAAAATGGCGCGGGCGATGGCGATTCGCTGTTTTTCTCCGCCGGAGAGTTTTGTTCCTCTCTCGCCTACTTTGGCTGCGTATCCGCCGGGGATGGAACGGATGAATTCATCGCAGTGGGCAAGCGCCGCTGCATGGAGCATTTCGGCTTCGGTTGCTTCGGGTTTGCCGTAGCAGATGTTTTCTCGCAGGGTGCGGTGAAAGAGGATGGGGTCTTGCGGGATCAGAGCGATTTGGCTGCGGAGAGTTGCGAGCGAGACGGCGGCAATGTCTTGGCCGTCGATGAGGATTTTTCCTTTGCGCAGAGGGAAAAGACGGAGGATTAGGTTAATGAAGGTCGATTTGCCGGCGCCTGTAAAGCCAACAAGCCCCACCTTCTCCCCTCCGCGGATATGGGCATGCTTATTCTCGAAGAGCTCTTTTTCGCCGTAGCGGAAAGAGACGTTCTCAAAAACGATTTCACCGGTTTGAACCCGCAATGGTTTGGCATCTTGCTGATCTCCCAGATCCTGGGGATCGAGCATAAGCGAATAGGCCTGCTTCGCATTGCCGAAAGATTGGAAGAAGGCCGGCAATTCACGGCCGATCACCCATAAGACGCCCGAGATATTCCCTACCATAGTGAACACCTGAACCGTTTGGCCTGTCGAGATCTGTCCATGGAGCCAAAAGTAGATCAGCGAGCCGTAGATGAGGAGAAAGTTTCCGATATAGAAGGAAAGGGAGGTGAAGCAGTTCATCTTTTCAGAAAACCACTTGGCTCGAATATTGGTTTTTTCCTCCTCCGCTTGATCCGGAGACAGGGCTGCTCTCTCTTCTTTAAAACGGTAGAAAAGGTTGACGGCGAAATTATTTGTAAAGCTATCGACGATTTTGCCGAGGAGGGTGCTCCGAGCCTCTCCATGCCGATGTTCATAGACGTCGATTCGGCGGGTGAATTTGAGGATGATGGCGAGATGGCTCAAGACCCAAAGGGCAAAGACCGTTCCAAAGAAAGGTTGGATAGACCAAAGAATGGCCGTTCCGCCGATGCAGGCGATCAGGGCGGGCACGATCGGCCAGAAGAGTTTCTGGATGATCAGCTCTGCCTGCGTCGTCATATCTGTGATCTTGTTTGCCAGGCTGCCGGCAAACCGCTCATTGAAGTAACGGGGGGAATGGCGCTGCACGTGGTCGAACATCTCCATCCGGATGGAGGCTTGCAATTTGGGGATCGCCTTTCCAATCAGAAACCCCATTGTCCGAGAGGCGATTTCAACAAACAAGACGAGAGAAAGACCGGCGAGGATAGGAACTTGAAGCGCTTGCCATGCTGCCGCCCGATCTCCTTCAAACCGGGTGAATACATCGATCGCGATGTTCAAGAGGTAAGGCCAGAGCAGCATTTCGGCCGGCCAAGCCAAAGAATCGAGGAAGAAAATAGCGAAGAAGAGGCTCTTTTGCCGCCGGAGGAATTTCCGGAAAAAACCGATTAGCTCTTTGTATGAGACCATGCTGCCAAAACTCCTGCGGAGCCAAAAAAGAGAAGGGCGCCTTGATGAAATGCAATCGGATAGAAATCGCAAAGACCGATGAATAAAAATGCGCAAAAGAGGGGCAGGAGGAGTTTGGACTCCGCCGATTGAGATCGAATGGCGCCTAAAAGAAGCGAGCCGATCCATCCCAAAAAAACTGCGAGAGAAAGGATGCCTGTTTCCGCAGCCAGGAGGAGATAGATGTTGTGCGTTGCGCTGATGTTCTCCGGATCTGCTCCAAAAGAGGGGGCATGGATGCTGAACTGACCATAGCCGACTCCAGTGATGGGATGGCCTCTGATCATCCGCTCTGCGATGTTCTGGTAATAAAGCCGCTCTTGATCGGAAGCGCGCGCGGTCGGCGTGTAGTTGACGACCCCGCCTCGGTGCAGGTATTGCTCGGCAAAGAGAGTTCCGATCAGGGAGCCGCAAATCAAGATCAGAAGAAGAGTGTTTTTTTTACTTTGCAATCGGAGGAGCCAGAGACCGGTGCCGAGCGCGTAGGCGAAAATGGCGGAGCGCGAATAGGTCGTTGCCAGGGCGAAGAGCTGGAGCAGATATGCCGGCGCTAAATAGAGGCGCCTGGAGCGCCGCTCGTGAAAAAAATATCCCGTGATGAGCAGCGAGACGACAAGGAACCCTCCGAGGACATTGGGATGGGGCATTGTTCCCATTGCGCGGTAGACGCAGTCCAGAGCGTCGCCGTCTCTGGAAAACGCATCGAGAAGCCAGCGTCGCCCTCCCGGGGAGGAAATGTTTGCGCAAAAAGGCTGTTCGCCAAAAAAGCGGAAGCCAAGCGTTTTTTGAGCCATGTATTGGCAGGAGGCGATTACGGATTGAACCATGCCTGAGGCGAAGAGGCTCCAGGAAAAAATTGGGAAAAGTTTTTCTTTTGGGATGAGGCCGGAACCCAGGAAAAGAAACAGTGCGAACGGCGTGAACAGCTGCAAGAGCCGCGTATAGGGAATCGGGTAGTTTGCGAGAGGAGAAAGGGCGATCGAGAGGAGTGCCAAGAAAAAAATTGCACCAAGAAAGAAGGTCTGGAGTTTCAGCAATCGGAATCGACGGAGTCCCATAGCGAAAAGTACGATCGCCGCCAGATCTGAGAGGTAGAAGTAGATCTTCTTGTCGTAGTGATGGGGAAGATCCAGCCCTGCCGGAATCAGAGTTAGGGAATAGAAGCGGAACACTTTGTCGTATTTGTGTTCGATCGGGATGAAAAAAAAGAGGAGAACGAGGAGCGCCGCCGCCCCGTAAACGACACGGCTTCGAGAGGATTCCTGAGGGAGGACGGCGTCCAGTTGCATGGCATCCATGTTATAGAGGGAAGAATTTAATTGACATTGAGAAAAAGAAGTTCCAATTAAAGAAGAAGCTTCTTAGAATTGACGGAGAACCCATTTTTTTACCACAAAACGATCATGTTTGACCCACAAAAAATTCGCAATATCGCCATTATCGCCCACATCGACCATGGCAAGACAACCCTTCTCGACAATCTGCTTAAGCAGTCCAATATTTTTCGCGACAACGAAAAAATCCCTGAACGCGTCATGGACAGCTACGATCAGGAGCGTGAACGGGGTATCACGATTTTCGCAAAACATACCTCTGTGTACTACAGGGATTTCAAAATCAACATTATCGACACCCCTGGACACGCCGACTTTTCGGGCGAGGTCGAGCGGGTGCTTGGGATGGTCAACTCGGTTCTCCTTCTCATCGACGCCCAGGAAGGGCCGATGCCGCAGACCCGTTTTGTCCTCTCGCAAGCGCTGAAAATGGGCCTGCGCCCCATCGTTGTTTTGAACAAGATCGACCGCCCCCACGCCAATCCCGACCGTGCGCTCGATCTCGCGTTCGATCTCTTTATGGAATTGGGAGCCAATGACGAACAGCTTGATTTCCGTTACATATACGCTTCCGGGTTCAATGGCTTTGCAATTAAGAAGCTCGATGACGAGAGGAAAGATCTCGCTCCCCTTTTCGATTTGATTTTGGAGGCATGCCCGCCTCCCCCGGGAAGCTTGGAGCTTCCGTTCCTGATGCAGGCGGCGACGATTGCCTACGACGACTATCTTGGCAGGCTGGCTACGGGCCGTATTTTGGAAGGGACGATCAAAAAAGGGGATCTTTTCATCCGCGTCGATCGATTTGGCAACCATACGCAGCACAAAGTGACGAAAATCGAAGGGCATTTGGGCCTCAAAAAGGTCGAGATCGAGGACGCCGGAGCCGGAGATATCGTCTCGATCGCCGGAGCTGTCGAAGCCGATATCGGCGATACGATCTGCTCGACGGAGCAGGTTGTGCAGCTCCCGCCGATCACACTTGCCGAGCCAACCGTTTCGATCGAGATGATGGTCAACACCAGCCCGCTCGTTGGACGGGATGGAAAACACGTCACAATGAACAAGCTCCGCGAGCGCTTGGCCAAAGAGAAGAAAGCGAATATCTCGCTGAAAATCGAAGACGTCGAAGGGCGCGACGATGCGATCCGGATTTGCGGACGCGGCGAGCTCCACTTGGCCGTTCTCATCGAAGCGATGCGCCGCGAAGGGTTTGAGATGGCGATCTCAAAGCCGAAGGTCATTACCAAAGAGGTCAATGGCGTCACAGAGGAGCCGCTCGAGCATGTCCATGTCGAGGTGCCTGAGCAATTTTCGGGGACGGTCATCGAAGACCTCTCCAAGAGAAAGGGGGAAATGCGCTCCCTCTCCACCTCGGAACATGGATTGACCACGATGACCTTCCTCGTCCCCACTCGCGGGTTGATGGGGTATCGGAACGATTTTCTCACACGCACATCGGGTCTTGGCATCTTGACATCGATCTTCGACTCTTTTGTTGCCTGGAAGGGCGAGGTCGCCGGACGCTCCCGCGGCGTATTGATTTCCAACAGCGCGGGCAAGGCAAACGGCTATGCTCTCTTCAATCTGCAAGAGAGGGGTACGCTCTTTGTGAAGCCCGGCGATGAAGTCTATGAAGGAATGGTCGTCGGCGAGCATTCGCGCGAAAACGACCTCGTTGTCAATGCGACGAAAGCCAAGCAGCTCACCAACGTCCGCGCTGCCGGCAGCGACGAGAACATCATGCTCTCCCCGCCGCGCAAATTCACGCTGGAGCAGGCCATCGACTACATCGAAGATGACGAGTTGGTGGAAATCACTCCTGTGTCGATCCGGATGAGAAAGCTCCATCTGACGGAGAACGAGCGGAAGCGGCATTCTCGGGGATAAATTATAGAAAGGACACTGGGGCATTGCGCCCCAGTTCACCAGAATCTTTCGTCAAATATTTGTGAATTGCTGACTTTGTGTCGCCGCCCTTTCTTGGGCGTTCACAATGTAGTTTGAGTCGATTTTTACCACCCTCTTCGGTTCCAAATCCTTTAAATAGTTAGGAGTTTGTCCGCCCTCATGAGCCAGGTCTCTTAAACGAAGGCTAGCGATCGCGCTGCAGACAAAAAGCGTCGTCATAGCAGTCCACTGCATCGTCCACCGTTTATTCAATTCGAGGGTAGGGTCGTTGGCATCGGTCCACGATAGGTGACCGGTAACTAGTAATCCCATTCCAAAAAGACCCGGTGAAACCGCGATAATTTTAAGAAGAGAGAGATTTGAAGCGAGAGACTTCCCTGTGCTATACAGGAAATTACGGGCTTGGCTGACATGCGATTCTGAACTTTGCATAATCGAATTCATTATAGGGCTCCAAAAGCTTTTCCAGCTCCGCAACAGGCTTCGCAAAGCAAGAGATTTCCTCCAGTTATGAGAAGACAAATAGATCTTTTTCCTAAAGTGGCCAATTCCTTTCCAATATTGACGGGCTGTCCCCAAACAACATCCCAGCCTACTCCTGCAAGCGCTTTAATACTTTCTTTAGCGGATCCCCCTAGGCACATGGCTGTGCAATCAGCGATAGCCCCTATAGCGGGAGCCGCTCCTCTTATAACATTTCCTGATCTATACCGCGCTCCGTCAGGATTGACATG
>DAIDLB010000145.1 GCA_027449725.1 Chlamydiota bacterium | reverse complement strand
CGCGCAGTTCCTTCAAGGACTTTGCGACTTCTTTTTGCCAGCGGACAGCTGCGGGCAGCACCTTCGTCCGGAAGAGCTCGATCATGAGCGAGCACTCGATAGCCATTTCTTTGGCGTATCTCTCCGTCAATATCTCAAAGCGGCTCTCAAGCTCTTCTTTTGAAAGAATGCCATGAAAGAGCCTTTCCGTTTTCAGCTCGCGAAGGACGCTATACGAATGAAAGCTCTTTTTCACATTGGGGAGGTTGCGCCGCGCGGCCTCTTCTACCCACTCTATCCCGTAGCCATTTCCGGAAAAGAGGACGGCCTCTGCCGCTTTGAAATGTTTCCGCAATACGGGAAGAGAGGCGGCAAGAAGATCTCGTTGCGGCTCCTTCGCTCTCTCATCTTCGATCTCATCGAGGATGAGCTGCAGGCTGTCTGCAACGGTTGCGTTGATGATGCTGACGGGCCAGGCCGTATGGTGCGAAGCGCCGACGGCGCGAAACTCGAACTTATTTCCTGTAAATGCAAAAAACGAGGTGCGGTTCCGGTCCGAGGAATCCCGCAGATGCTCGGGCAGATGCCTCAGTCCAAGATCGATCCTGCGGCATGCTTCTTTGCCGCTGTGCTTGTCGTGGATGATCTCCTCCACGCATTTTTCAAGCGCCTCTCCGAGATAGACCGAGAGGATCGTCGGAGGCGCTTCCGAGCCGCCGAGCCGCCAATCGTTGGAGGCTGTGGCAATGGAACAGCGAAGAAGGAGCGAGTGCTCATGCACAGCGCGCAAAACGGCCGCGAGGAGGGTCAAAAACGCAAAAGAATTCTCCTTTGGATCGAGAAGATTGAGCCCTCGATCGGACGCAAGCGACCAGTTGCAGTGTTTTCCCGATCCATTGATGCCGGCAAACGGCTTTTCATGGAACAGGCAAGCCAAGTCATGCCGTTCAGCGACTTTGCGCATCAGCTCCATGAGCAAGAGATTGTGGTCCGACGCGAGAGAGGCTCTCTCAAAAAGAGGGGCGGCTTCATGCTGCGACGGCGCTACCTCGTTATGGCGCGTCTTGAGCGGGATGCCTAGAAGAAGCGCTTCTTCTTCCACCTCGCGCATGAACGCTAGCGTCCGCTCATTCAGGGCAGAAAAATAGTGGTCTTCAAGCTCCTGACCCTTTGGCGGCTTCGCTCCATACACGGTCCGCCCTGCCAGTTTCAAGTCGAGGCGAAGGTCATAGTGCTCCCGATCGATGGCAAAATACTCTTGTTCGGGCCCGAGGGTGGAAAAAACGCTCTTCGCTTCAATTCCGGCCATCTTCAAAAGGCGAAGCGCCGCGTCTTCGATCTTCTGATCAGAGCGAAGCAGTGGGATTTTGTAATCGAGGGCATCCCCTTTCCAGGAAAAAAAGAGGGAGGGAATACAAAGCGTCAACCCGTCTGCACCGCTCCATAAAAAAGGAGGCGTGGAGGGATCCCAGAGCGTATAGCCGCGCGCTTCGGAGGTACAGCGAAGGCCTCCATTCGGAAACGAAGAAGCGTCCAACTCGCCTTGCATAAGATCGCGGCCGCTGAACTTTTCCACGAAGCCCCCCTCCCCCACGCGAAGAAAGGCGTCGTGCTTTTCCGCGCCGCAACCGGTCAAGGGTTGAAACCAGTGGGCAAAATGGGTTGCGCCTGCCTGCAAGGCCCATTCTTTGAGCGCCTTGGCAAATTCGTCGAGATGCTCCGGCTCAATCTTTTCCTTTCCGTCCATGGATGCAACCCAATTGGCCGCCGCCTGTTTCGATAGCCTCTCTTCAATCAGCTTTCGGGAAAAAACCCTCGCTCCGAATAACGAATCTTTCCTTTTGGACTTTTGTAAGACTGCTGTTGGAATGCTCATGGAAGCTCCGCGCTGGGATTGCGGGGCAACGTTACCACACCCGCAAATCAAGATTCAAGAGACCAAACATGAGGAAGGAATTTTTAGGTCAAAAGATTGACCGATCTTCTTCATTTTTTTTTGGCATAACCGTTACCTCG
>DAIDLB010000144.1 GCA_027449725.1 Chlamydiota bacterium | reverse complement strand
GCCCGGCAAGTGCGGCTTGAGTAAATCCCAAATCCTATCGGAAATATCGTGCCTTCTATGCGCTTCCATATGTCCTTCCGCATTGTGAGCGCAAAAGGATAACACGTTCAAAGAATTTTTTGTCTCGTGACTACACTATCTCGGGGTGTAGTCCCGAGGCGGGTTCGTCGATTTTCTTAAGAAGTCAAAGGTTGCTTCAATTTAAGATTTTTTTTACCATTCCGGTCTCCTAATACGGAGACCGCTTTTTATGAAATGGTTCGCATTGCTTCTCGCCGCCGCATCTCTGGAAGCGGCAATACCAACCCAAGAATCACAGATCATTTCATTTTTAGAGGAGTTAGCCTCTCTGGAGACGGTAACGGAAGAGGCCACTGAAACGCTCAATGAACTCTCCGGCGTCATTCTTAAGGGAGACAACCTCCCCCTCGTCCAGCTTCTTCGAAGGGCAGTGCGCAATCACGACCGATGTTCCAAACAGGCGGCAACTCCCTTTACTTTTTATTACAAGCACTATCAGCCTCCCTCGTTTCTCATCCCCGATATTGAATTGACCTTGGATGTACGGGAAGACCGTGTCATCGTCACCACGGAACTCAAGATCAAGCGGCAAGACGGATCGGAAACACTCGTTTTAGATGGGCAGGACCACAAGGTTTTCTCCGTCTGTGTCAATGGCGCTCTCTGGCCGAAAGAATCTTACAAAGTCACTGCCGACGAGCTCATTCTTTTGCATATCCCGCAAGAAGAGGCGTTCACGGTAACCGTTTGCAGCGAAATCGACCCGTTCCACAACCCCTCTCTTTTGGGCCTGTACGCGAGCGGAAAGTGTTTAACGACGCAATGCGAATCGGAAGGGGCCAGGAGGATCTTTTTCACACAAGACCGCCCCGACGTCCTCAGCCGGATCCGGACGACCATTTTAGCAGACCGGAAGCAGTATCCCGTCCGCATCTCCAACGGGAATTTGGTCGAAGAGGCGCTCCTTTCCGATGGGCGTATCTCGATCATCTGGGAAGACCCGGTCCCGAAGCCGAGCTACCTCTTTGCCTGTGTCTTGGGGGATTTGAGCAGGTTAAAGGACGGCTTTGTCACGAGAAGCGGCAGACCGGTCCTTCTGGAAGTCTATGTGGAGCCGGGCAAAGAGGCGAGAGCTTCCTATTCTTTGACGGCTCTCAAAAAAGCGATGGAGTTCGATGAAGAGTTTTTCGACCGTGAATATGATCTCGACTGCTTGAAGATGGTCGCCGTGCCCGATTTCAACTCCGGTGCGATGGAAAATAAAGGGCTTCTCATCTTTAACGATGTATGCCTCTTGGCCGATCCTCAAACGGGAAGCGATGCTGCTTTCCGGCGCATTGCGACCGTTGTGGCGCACGAATATTTCCATAACTGGTCGGGCAACCGCGTCACTGTCCGGAACTGGTTTGAGATTGCCCTCAAAGAAGCTTTTACCGATTTCCGCGCCGCTCTTTTTGGCGAATGGCTGTTCGGGGCGGAGTTCATCCGCCCTAAGGACGTAACCATATTGCGGGAATACCAGTTTCCCGAAGAGACGTCGGGCAAAGGGCATCCTCTTCTCGTCGAATCCTATGTCACTCCGATGTCGATCTACGACCACACGACCTATATCAAGGGGCGGGAAGTGTTCCGCGCGCTCCAAACCTACATGGACATGATGATCTCGGATGGGTTTCGGAAAGCGCAAAACCTCTACTTCAGCACCTACGACGGTCAGGCGGTGACGTTCCGGGAGCTGCTCGCTGCTGCGAACGAGGTGCTCTCCGAACAGTCCGGCCAGGATCTATCGCAGTTCGAACGGTGGTTCGACCAGCCCGGAACTCCGCAAGTGCGGGCAGAGGTAAAAGCGGGTATGTTGACGGTGACGCAGTCGTGTCCCCATCCTGAGACAGGCGAGCCGCAAAAGCCGTTTGTCATTCCGTTCAGCTATGAGTTCTTAAGAAAGGATGGAACCGTTGCCTATCCGAAGACAAATGCGATCTTGACGGAGACCGTCCACCGGTTTGTCAAGCCGGAAGAAGAGGGCCTGATCCCTGTTTTTATGCATGGCTACAGCGCTCCTGTCCAATTCCACTATGATTACAGTCCTGAAGAGCTCGCTTGTCTCCTGATCCATGCAAAAGATCCATTTTGCCAGTGGGAGGCGGGAAAAAACTATTCGCTCCATGCGATCCTGAATGAGGCTAGTTTCAAGCCCTATTTGGAAGCCCTGCAAAACCCAAACCTTTCCGTGCTTGGCAAAGCGGCGCTCCTCCAGGTCCCTTCCGTCCGCTCGCTCTTCCAGACATGCGGCGAAGCCAATTTCTCGAGGCTGCAAACCCTGAGGAGTGCATTTTTAAAGCAGCTGGCCGAAAAGTGCAAGCCTGCCCTCGAAGGACTTCTCCTCGCCTATCCCGAACCGCTTGTTTATGCTCCAACACCGGAGCAAATGCAAATCCGCGAGTTGAGGCATTCGTGCCTCCATTTGCTGGCGAACATCGATCCTGCTTATGCAAGAGCTGCTGCCGAACAGGCCCTTTCAGCAGACAACTTTGATTCTTCTTCCGCCGCTTTTGCCATCTTGGCGGGGACGGACGCACCGGAAAAAGAGAGCGCGGTCCAAGAGCTCTACCTGCGCTGGAAAGACGATAAGATCCTGTTCAACACGTGGCTGAGAGCGCAAGCTGCCTCCAGCTCGTGTACAGTTGCCGATTTAAATAGACTCAAAGAGGCCGAAGGGTTTGATCCTTTAAACCCAAACCACATCCGTTCTCTCTATTGCGTTTTCCTTTTGAACCTTGGCCAATACCACGATCCGCAAGGAGAAGGGTACTCCTTCATCGCCGACCGGATTCTCGAGATCGCGCCTCAAAACCCAACTTTGGCGCATGGCAGTCTCGCAACTCTGGCTTTCCTCGATTATGAATTTTTGCCGGAGGAGCAACAGAAACTGATGCGGCGCGAGATGGAGCGGCTTCTTGCGTCGCCCCTGACGCCTCCCGAAACCAGGGATCTGATTCAGAAGCTTCAGTAGCCTTGGCCGCTGGCCCAGTTCCGCAAGAGGCTGTGCATCCGCGCAATTTCTTGCTCTGGCGCGGCTTTCAGCTCTTCCATATATTCGATACTGCCTGCGTCGAGCTGGATCGGCGTGTTGCCGATGAAGCCGTAATTGGCCTCGATCATGAAATTCCTCTCGACGTCGAGGAACCCCTCTTTCGCCCGCATTGCAAAGAACTCTTCGAGCGCGCGGAGGGCCTGTCCTTTTTCCATGTCAGGGAGCTGGGCGAGTTTTTCCTTCACTGGGACGGCTTTTTTTTGCATGACGAACGAGGCTCTTTTGAGATCAATCCAATGCTCTTGTTGCCGGTTGTCGAACAGATGAACGAGGGGCAGCGGGTCATCGGTTGCCGCAAGATGCATCGCAACCAAGCCTGTTTTTTCTTTAAACCGCTCGAAAGCCCCTACATAGTTTCTCATGGTCTTGAAAAGATTTTCCTGATAGATCCGGTTACGTCTCTCATGCCGTTTTTTTCGGTGGCTGGGGATCCAGTGGGTCGGCTTGGGGATAGGAAAACGCTTTTTCCCATGCATGCTCCTCTCCAAAAAGAACTTCAGGACCCACTTTCCGTCTTCGCTCGCGAAGGCGACGGCCTGTGCGCCGTGGCCGATGTAGTGGAAAGGCTGCTCGGCAATCTCAGTGAGATTCGGCAGAGGGTAGACGGGAAAATCTCCCTTGATATCCATTGCGACTTTTTCAACGCTGAACTCATCGGGGAGCCTCTCTTCGAGGTAGAGCTTTGCGATGGGGATCCCACTCGGCAGGAAGGTGGCAAAAAGCAAAAGAAGAGCGAAGATGAGCGCTTTTTTCATGAAAGTAAAGTATAGAAAAATTCCCAATATTTCTGTAAGTTGTTTTTCTATATGGCAATAGTGACCTTCCTCCTCCTCACGGCAGCGCTTCTCAGTTTGTGGTTTAAGCGCATACCCCTAATCTGGGGGTCCCTCCTTGCTCTTAGCGTGATTACCGGTCTTTTTGCCGATCTTCTCTCTGTTCTCGGAGTTGCCTGGGCCTCTCTTCTGGCGCTCTTTTGGGTTTCCTACCGCGAAAAGCCAACCGCTGCCTGGTTTATCGCCATCGCCGCTCTCAGCCTTGCTTTGAAGATCCGGTTTTTGCCGGGATTTTCTCCGCTTTGCATCACGTCTAAATTCGGCCTCGGAATGGAAGGAGTGATCATAGGGCTATTCCCTTTGGCCTTTGTCGTTCCACTCGCTAAGAACCCGGCGGAGTGGAGTGGCGCGGCTCAAGGGACGTTTGCGGGTGTTTTGGGCATCGCAGCCATGGCCGTGCTCGCCATTCTGACCCATACCGTTGCTTTCGATTGCAAACTGCCGAGCGTAATGGCGCTCCGGACGTTCAGCAACCTCTTTTTTACTTCAATTCCCGAAGAGGGCTTTTACCGCGGATTTTTACAAAACAACCTGTGCCGTTATTTTGGAAACCGCGCGGCGGGGCTTCTCATTACTTCAGTGATCTTTACGGCAGCCCACATCTTCTGGAGTCCCGATCTCGGAGTACTGGCCTTTGTGTTTATCGCAGGCCTTCTCTATGGCGGCGCATACCTTTGGTCGGGAAGGATCGAGGCCGCGATCGCAACTCATTTCCTTCTCAACCTGATCCACCAGAGCTGCTTTACCTACCACGCGATGTGATTTGTGTTTCAGACTCTTGAATCTGCTCCAATTCAGCGAGAGAAAAGCCCGTGACCTCGGCAATGCCCTGGAGTGCGAACCCGCTATAGGAGAGCAGCTGTTTCGCAATGGCAAGCCGACCCTCGAGTACTCCTTCAGCCTTGCCCTCAGCCCGGCCTTCAGCCCGGCCTTCAGCCCGGCCCTCAGCCCGGCCCTCAGCCCGGCCTTCGGCTTTTCCTTCGAGAACTCCTGCTCTTCGGCCTTCTTCCCATTTTCCGCTCATCAGGGTTTTTTCCGTGCGAACCGCGTCCCAATACTTACAATAGGTTTCCAATTCTCCTTCGGAAAAAGCCGCTTCCTCGCATAGAGCGCAAGCTTCTTCGATTTCGGGAACGGCCAGGAGTTCCTGATCGATCCGTTTCGTTTCCTCTCCGATTTCGGACAAAAAACGGAGCCACAGCATGCGGAGCCGCTTTTCCTTTTGATTTGAGGGCTGAAACTTGGGCAATTCCAAAAAGACGAGCTCCAAGCCTTTCAGGTGCCGTTCCGGATTCTGAACATTGACGATTTTATAGTGATGGTACCAGTCGGGCGTGTTTCTCTCGAAGACGTCGTTGACAAGCCCGATTCCATAGACGGGACAAATCGACCGGTATTCCTCTGCTTTATAGAGCTGCTTTACATAGGCATGTGCGGCATTGAAGAGAAGCCGCTGCATAAACCCGAGCGTCCACTCCATCT
>DAIDLB010000143.1 GCA_027449725.1 Chlamydiota bacterium | reverse complement strand
AAGAAAGATGATCTTATCGACATCCTCGATCGTAGAAAGTCTATGCGCAATCAAGATCTGCGTCGCCTCCCCCTGCAGTTTGCGGATGGCGAGCTTGATCCGGCTTTCGCTGATCGCATCGAGAGAACTCGTCGCCTCGTCCATCACCAGGATCGGCGCCCTCTTCACCAGCGCCCTCGCAATCGCGACCCTCTGCTGCTGCCCGCCCGACAGGCTCTTGCCCATCTCCGCAAGCAATGTATCGTACCCTTGCGGGAGCTCGACGATAAACTCATCGGCATAAGCCTTCCTGGCCGCCTCCTCGATCTCCTCTCGCTTAAACGCGCGGCCAAAGGCGATATTCTCCGCCACCGTATCGTAAAATAAAAACGGCCTCTGCGGCACAAACGCGATCTCATCGCGAAGCGACCTCTGCGTATACTCCCCGATCGGACGGCCATCGATTCGGATCTCCCCCTTCTGCACCTCGTAGAGCCGCGGCAAGAGCTGGACAATCGTCGACTTGCCCGCACCCGTCGCGCCAACCAATGCGACGATCTCCCCTTTCTTCACCGTGAAACTCAAATCGCGGAGCACCCACTCGTCGCCATACTTGAACCAAACCCGGTCGAACTCGATCGCCTCCGAAAAGCCCTTCAGCTCAACCGCCCCCTTCACATCCTGGATCTGCGGCTTCAGCTCGAGCACCTCGAACATCCGCTCGGCCGCGACGACACCCTTCTGCACGTTCGCATTTTCCTCCGCAAACTTCTTCACCGGCTCGTAAAACATGTGTAGAAGCGCGCAGAACATGATGAGCTGCCCCACCGTCATATGGAGCGTATAGAGCCCAAACAAAACCACCACGGCCAAACAGCCCGTCGCGATCATATGCAAAAGAGGTCTTGTCAACAGATTGTATTTCGCGCTCTTGCTCTCCAAAAGAGCCATCTGGTCGTTCTGCTCCTTATATTTCCTGAGCGAAAACGCCTCCATAGCAAAAATCTTGACCGTCTGGATCCCGGCCAAAAAATCGAGGAGGACAGACGAAAACCGTTCCTGGTTCTTCTGGAGCTGGCGGCTGATCCTCTTCACCCGTCTCGTCAAAAAAACGACCGGCAGCACAATCAAGGGCAGCCCGAGAAAAATCACCATCGAGAGCTGCCACGACAAGTAAAAACAGGTCAAAAGCGTCATCACAATCGTAAACGGCGTCTGGAAATAGTTCGTCAGGCACGAATTCAAAGACGACGCGATCTGCCCTGCATCGCCGACCGCGCGCGAGCTCAAGCTCCCTAGATTATGCTCCTGATAAAAACTCATCGGCAAAGACTGGATATGCTCGAAAAACTGCTGCCTCAGGTCCCTCGTCACCCGAATCGACAAGAGCTGCGTCGTATACCTGGAAAAAAACAGCGTCAGTGCCTTGAACACCGCGACAACGACCAAAATCCCGATCACCATCAGGAAGTTTTCTTCAAGATCAAAGCGCCCGGCAACCCGATGCATGATCCACCCCAGCGGATTGGCCCCCTTCTTCTCCACCATGTAGATCGCCGCATCCTGCTTCGTGATCACCCCATCCTGGTTCCGGTCGATCAAGTCCCACCTGGCCTCCACATCCTCCATCCGAACCTTCTTCACCTGCCCCGTTCCCTCCGGGCCAAATAGCGAAAAGAAGTCCGCCCCCGTATTCGTGATCATCCCCAGCGAAAAAATCTCGCACTGGTTCGCTATCGTAGAGAAAAAGAGTGTCGCCAGCGTCAAAAGCGCCAACGTCACATGGCGCTTGTTGCGCAAAGCCGCTAAGAGAAGCAATCGCATGAATAGTACCTTAAGCTTAAGGGCTCCGCCCTTAAGAATCCCGCTAAAGGACTGCGTCCTTTAGAATCCTATTTTTTTTATGTCATGCACGCAGTGCATGGCACAAAAACAATGGGTTTCCAAAGGGCTTGCCCTTTGGCGGGTTGTTAAGGGCGGAGCCCTTAAACGAGTTGTTGAGACTCAAATTTGCCCATTTTGCGGAATTTTTAGTAGCGATTTTCGAGGAGGTCGGTCAAAGAAGTGTCTTTGAGTGCCTCCCATTGGGCAGAGATGTAGTTTTTGACTGCCTCGAAAGTGGCGGTGCGGTCGTGATGAGCGCCGCCGAGAGGTTCGGGGATGATGTCATCGATGATGCCGAGTTGGATGAGGTCTTCGGCGTGCATCTTGAGGGCGCCGGCGGCGACGGCATTTTTCGAGGCGTCTTTCCAGAGGATGGAGGCGCACCCTTCGGGCGAGATGACCGAGTAGTAGGCGTGCTGAAGCATGCCGATCCGGTCGCCGACGCCGATGCCGAGGGCGCCGCCGGAGCATCCTTCGCCGATGAGGATGACGATGATCGGCGTGGGGAGCTGGGCCATTTCCCAGAGGTTCTTGGCGATCGCCCATCCTTGGCCTCTCTCTTCGGCCGTGAGGCCGGGATAGGCTCCGGGCGTGTCGAGGAGGGTGACGACGGGGAGGTGGAACTTCGCGGCGAGTTCCATGCAGCGGAGAGCTTTCCGATAGCCTTCGGGGTGGGGCATGCCGAAGTTGCGCTTGAGGCGGCTTTCGGTGTCGTTCCCCTTTTCCTGGCCGATCAGCATGAACTTCTCGCCGTTGATGCGGGCGAGGCCGGCGATGATGGAGGCGTCATCCTGGAAGGTGCGGTCGCCAAAGAGTTCGAAGAAGTCGTCGGCGATGTTCTCGATGTAGTCGATCGTGTGGGGCCGCTCTGGGTGGCGGCAGATGGAGACGCGATCCCAGGGTTTGAGCTGCGAGTAGACGTTGGTTTTGAGCGTTTCGAGTTTCCGCTCCATCTTGACGATCTCGTCTTGGCTGAAAAGCGGGTTTGCCCCATTTTGCTCTTTGAGCTTTGCGATCGTCTGCTCCATTTCGGCGATCTGTTTTTCATGGGGAAGGAGCGAGGTCATAGATTTTTCTCCTGGCCGGGGAGCTTCGCAGAGTAGAAGTCGTCTACGAGCTCGACCGTGGTCGGTTTGGTGATGATGATGGAAAAGAGTTCCTCCATGTCTTCGGAGGCAAGACGGATGCAGCCGTCGCTGTCGTATTTGCCGATCTTGCTGCGTTCTTCGACAAACTGCCCTGTGACGGGGTCGAGGCTCCAGGGAGCTCCGTGAATGCCGAGGCCGCGGGCGCTTTCGGTGCACCCTTCAAGCTCTTTGTCGAAGGGGATCCAGCGGGTGCCGAAAACTCGGACCATTTCGATCTTTTCGTCTTGATAAAAGCCTACGGTGCCGGGCTTGTAGATTGCAATCTTGGACCCGAGCTGATATTTTCCTTTCGGCGTGAGGCATTTGGACGCCATCTTCGGATCGAGACGGCCAAGCCCTACGCGGTACGTCTTGAGGAGGATCCGCTCATTGGCCTGCTGGTCGTAGGAATAGAACCAGAGCTTGCAGCGGGAGAGATCGATGACGAGGTAGAATTGGATCTCTTTGTCTTTCTTGAAGACGTTGAAGCGGTCTCCCGGAGAGATCTTTTGGGTGAAGTAGTCCGGCTTCCGGTTCAGGCTCCGTGCGATGAAGTGGCGGGACGTCGCGTAGTAGGTGGCGTAGTCGGCGATCCAGGCGGGACGTCCTTGGAGCCACGGCACGCGGCTTGTGTAAGAGATCGTTTCGATGAAGGGGAGCTTCGACGAGTCGAGGGCAAAGAAGCGGCTGATCCTGTCGGCTTCCGGGAGGACGACGTCAACCCGTTCGGCTTCGACGACGGGCTGGGCCATTGGGATCTCTGCCGGCTTTAGAGGCTGCAGTTCTTTCGCCAGAGGGACCTCTTCGACCCGCACCGCAGGAGCATCGACCGAGGACGTCTCTTTCTTCTTCATGAAAGCTACAGCGCCGATCGATCCAAAAACAAGAAGCGTTCCGATCAGAAAAAATCTGGGTAAAGCCACTGAAACCCCTCCAAAAAAATCTTACTGGGTACTGCAACTATTATCCCCATACAAAGAGTATTTGGCAAGCTCCGATCAGGGAAAGAGAAAATAAAAATTATTTAAACGACAAATGAAACGATATCTTCTCGTCAGAAGGGCAAGTAAAAGCAATCAAATAGTTGACATTCCAAAAACAATTGATTCCGGCTAGCGGAATAATTTGCAGCTCCTGATCGGATCTTTGGCACTCGAGAGCGACCGAATCGTTGAACAGGAGAGGCTCCATTTTTCCTTGATACCTCCGGAGGCTCCCGGATTCAAAAATTTGGTTGCCGGCCCGGCAGGTTTTGGCCTGAATGTAAAAAGCGATCCACACTCTGTTGTTTGAAATGAGGCGGAAGTCGAGATCCAGCCCCTTATCCCATTCGGCTCTGAGATGAAGCCACG
>DAIDLB010000142.1 GCA_027449725.1 Chlamydiota bacterium | reverse complement strand
GGGCTTTGGGGGACGGAGTCCCCCAAGTTGATGCTCTATTAAGCGTTGACGTTGCGCTTTTCGATATAATCGATGACGTCGGCAACCGTCTTGAGCTTCTCAGCGTCTTCTTCGGAGATCTCGAAGCCAAACCGCTCTTCGAAGGTCATGATTAACTCGGTCAGATCGAGCGAATCGGCGTTAAGATCTTCGACGAAAGATTTTTCCGGAGCGACGTCATTGGCGTCCACGCCAAGCTGCTCCACGATGATATCAATGACTTCTTGTTGAATTGACATAGTTCCTCTTGATTAATGTAGTTAAATGACCATCCCGCCGTCTACTGTGAGCACCTGGCCGGTGATGTAATTGGCCAGATCGCTCGCTAAAAACAGGGCGGCATAAGCGATATCGCTTGGCTGTCCGATACGGGAAAGTGGAATTTTTGACAGGACCGCTTCCTTTACTTGAGCGGGAAGCTCCTGAGTCATTTGCGTTTCAATATACCCGGGCGCAATGCAGTTTACGCATACATTGCGGCTCGCCAGTTCCTTCGCCAGCGACTTGCTGAACCCAATCATGCCCGATTTCGACGCGGCATAATTGGTCTGCCCCGCATTTCCGGTCAACCCGATCACCGAGGTAATATTGATGATTTTGCCGGAGCGGGCCTTCATCATCGAGCGGGCAAGCACGCGGCAAGTGTTATAAACGGACTTCAAATTGACATCAACGACTAAATCCCAGTCCTCTTCGCTCATCCGCATGAGCAGATTGTCGCGGGTGATCCCGGCGTTATTGACCAGGATATCGATATGGGACCAGTCTTTCAGAATGTTCGCTACCGTCCCCTCAACATTTTTCGAATGGGCGACGTCGACAAGATAATAGGCAAACTTCTGCTCTTCGGATATTTTTGCTTTTTCCAGCTCTTCGAGAACCGCTTTCGCCCGCTCTTCGTTCGTGCCGAAAATCGCGACGCTCGCTCCTTGGCGGGCAAATTGCAAGGCGATCTCTCTGCCAATGCCGGCGGTGCCGCCCGTTACAAGAGCTTTTTTGCCCTTCAACATCTGCTGCATCTGTCAAACTCCTTTGCGATTTCTTCCAAGTCGGAGACTTTATCGAGAGAAAGAGACGGAACTCCGATCTTCTTATTCAAGCCGGAAAGTGTTTTCCCGCATCCAATCTCCAGAAAACGGGAAATCCCCCGCTCTTTCATCGCCAAAATCGACTGCTCCCAGCGAACCGAACGGGTCACTTGGCGAATGAGGTTTTCCTTGACCCTGTCTACTCCCTCGACAAAAGCGCCGGGGACGTTCATGACAAACGGAATAGAGCTCTCAAGAATCTCTGCGCGGAGCACAGCGGGAGAAAGCCCGTCTTGGGCCGACTGCATCAGACCGCTATGAAATGCGCCGTGGACCTGCAAGGGCAAAACGCGCTTGGCGCCGCCCGTCTTCAACGCGTCGGCCGCAGCCAGAACCCCTTCTTTCGATCCTGAGATCACCGTCTGTCCGGGGCAGTTGAAATTCGCAACCCATACTTGATGCGGGGGATTGAGAGGCAGCACAATCTTTTCGACTTCGGAAGCGCCCAGCCCGAGCACCGCGGACATCGTCCCGGCTGTCTCCTCACAGGCCTTGTTCATCAGCTCGCCCCTAAGCTTTACCAACTTAAGCGTCTCGGCAAATCCGAGCCTGCCGGAAGCAAAAAGAGCGGTATATTCGCCCAGGCTCAAACCGGCGCACGCATCGGGAATCAGGTCTGGCAAGGACTCGCGAAGCACCGCCAAAACGGCAGAACTCGTCACGAAAATCGCAATTTGGGCTTGGCGGGTCTGCGTCAACACCGCTTCCGGCCCCTCAAAAATCACTTGGGTCAGCTTGAAAGAGAGAAGGTCGTCGGCCTCATCAAAAACATCCCTTGCCGAACGGAATGCCTCGTAAAAATCCTTCCCCATCGCGGGGTATTGCGCCCCTTGGCCGGGGAATAGAAATGCGGTCATGCGGATTCTCCCGATGCGGTTAGAAGGGCGGCGCCCCAGGTAAGTCCTCCGCCGAACGCAGTCAAAAGGATTTTTTCCCCCTCTTGGATCTGCTCCTGCTTGAGCAGCTCGTCAAGAGCAATCCCGACGGAAGAGGCGGAGGTATTTCCATACTTATGGACCGTTTTGAAGACCCTTTCGGGAGGCAAGTGCTCGAACCGCTTGGCCATCGCGTCGATGATCCGGATATTCGCCTGGTGCGGGATCAGCCAGCTGATATCGGTTTCCTTGAGCCCCGCCAGGTTTAAACATTCGCGGCAGGCGGATTCCATCCGGCGCACCGCATGCTTGAAAACTTCATTTCCGGCCATTTTCAGATAGTGCTGCGCCGACGTGCGGCAACCGCCCGAAGGAATTACAATCAGGTCGGACTGCTCTCCGTCGCTGGCCAGGCAGATGCTCGAAATCAGGTGCCCTTTCTTTTGAGCGTCCGATGAAACGACGCAAGCGCTGGCGCCATCGCCGAACAGGATGCATGTGGAGCGGTCTTTGTAGTCCGTCACGGAAGAGAGCTTTTCGGAGGCGATGAGAAGAACGTTTTTACAAAGCCCCGTCTCAACAAAAGACTTGGCAATCGCTAAAGCGTAGATATAACCGGTGCAGGCTGCCTGAACGTCCATCGCGGCGGCTTTTTTCGCGCCGAGAGCCGTCTGGATCAGACAGGAAGAGCTAGGACAGAGATAGTCGGGCGTAATCGTCGCAACGATAATGAAGTCGACCTCGTCCGCCGAGATCCCGGCATCAGCCAGGGCGGCTCTTGCTGCGGCAGCCCCCATATCGGAAGTGAATTCCTCAGGCCCGGCGATCCGCCTCTCCTTCATTCCCGTACGAGAGACAATCCACTCGTCATTCGTATCGACCATTTTTTCTAGATCTTGATTGGTCAATACCCGTTCGGGGAGATACGAACCTGTTCCTATAATTTTTGCTTTCATTCCCATTCCAATTTTTTCTTGAAAATAGATACCTATTCAATAGGCTGCAAAATCAGTGTGTCAAAGTGTACCTCAATATTCTTTAAATGGGAAGCTTCGGAGAGCATTTTTTCACTTTTCTACAACTATTCGCCCAAAAGAACTTTTACAGAATCCCCTTTACGACTATTCTGGAGTCCTTAATATGAAGCTCCCCGAAGACCTGCAGATCCTGATTTCGTTCCTCAAAAAGCTGCCCGGCGTCGGAGCCAGGACCGCCGAACGGTTCGCCTTCGAACTGCTCGCCTGGCCGCAGGAGGAACTCGTCCGCTTCGCCGAACAGGCCTCCACCATTCAAGAGAAGATCCCTCCCTGCCCCGTCTGCGGCTGCCTGACGCAAACCGGAATCTGTCATTTTTGCAGCTCGCCGGCGCGCGACACCAATTCCCTTTGCATCCTCGCCTCAGCTCGCGACGTCTACGCGATCGAACAGACCAGGGCCTTTTCGGGGATCTACCACATCGTCGAACACCTCCTCTCTCCGCTTGACGGCCGCCATGCCACCGATCTCGACGTCGGCAGGATCGAACAGCGCATCCTCTTCAATGGGGTAAAAGAGGTTGTCCTCGCCTTCGACTCAACACTGGAAGGCGATGCCACTGCGCTCTTCCTCAAAGAGCGGCTCCAATCTCTGCAAATCAAAATCACCCGCCTTGCATTCGGCATGCCGGTCGGCAGCAGCCTCGATCACATCGACGGCGGCACGCTGACGCGCGCGCTCGCCGGACGGCAAATTCTTTAAGACAGTTTACATTTTTGGGACCCTTCCATTATGATCGAACAACTGATCTCTCTACGAGTGGAATCGAGATGCCCAAAAACAGACGACTCTTGCAATCGGCCGCGCTCTTGGCGCTCCTTCTGGTTTCTCCGCTCTCGGCGGTAGAACTTTACGAAGAAAAAAAAGTGACGCAAATCCAGGTCGAAATCGATTCGCCCGATCAATCCGTCTCTTTTGACGACAAGCCCGTACTGGCGCGGCTCAAGACGAAAGAGGGTGACCAGTTCTCCCAGCTCACGTTCGATAACGATCTGAAAGCACTCTCCGAGGAGTACGACACCGTCCAGCCGTCTCTTAGAGTGCAAGGAGACGAGGTCTTCATCACGATCCGAGTGGCTCCCCGCCCCGTCATCCACCAAATCCGCTTTACGGGAAACGAAAAATATTCGACGAAAACACTGCAGGGCGAACTCGAGATCGAGCCATACACCATCTTCAAACGGCAGGAATTCAACAAGGCGTTCAACAAGCTCAAAGACTATTACATTAAGCGGGGCTATTTCGAATCTCAGCTCTCCTACACGACCGTTCCCATTCCGGGCACAAACGAGATCGACATCGTCATCGACGTCAAAGAAGGCAAATCGGGAAACATCAAGAAGATCGTCTTCAAGGGCTTTACCAAGCAGGAACAGAGCGACCTCTCCGACACGATCTACCTGAAAAAGTACAACTTCCTCACCAGCTGGCTCACCGGCGCGGGCAAGCTCAACGACACGGCCCTCGAGCAAGACCGGACAGCGATCATCAACTACCTCCACAACCGCGGCTACGTCGACGCTCGGGTCGACATCCTGATCCTCGACGACCCCGATAGCGACAAGATCATCGTCGAAATCGAAGCCGACCGCGGCGTTCAGTACCATACCGGCGACGTCCGCATCGAAGGGAACACCCTCCTGACGACGGAAGAAATCCTAAAGCGCTCCCTTTTGCAAAACGGCGATGTCTTTTCTCCTGAAAAAGCGCAGAATACCGTCCAAGCGATCAAAGACCTCTACGGACAAAAGGGCTATATCGACGCCAGCGTCCAATACGAGCTCTGCCTCAAAGAAGACGAGCCCATCTACGACATCGACTTCCAAATCGATGAAGGACAGCAGTACAAGATCGGAATGATCCACGTCTTCGGCAACCAGTCGACAAAAAACAATGTGATCCTCCGAGAATCGCTCCTCGTCCCGGGCGAAACGTTCGACTCGAGAAAGCTCAAAGCCACCCAACAGCGCCTCGAAGGGATCGGCTACTTCAAAAACGTCAACGTCTACGCCGTCCGGACTGCCGACGACATGGGCCTTGGAGACAACTACCGCGACGTCTACATCGAAGTGGAAGAAACTTCGACCGGCAACATCAGCCTCTTCATGGGCTTTAGCACGACAGACAGCGTCTTCGGCGGCCTCGACCTGACCGAACGAAACTTCAACATCGCAGGCCTTCCCCAAGTCTTTGCCGGCCGCTTCAGCGCCCTTCGCGGCGGAGGACAGTTCTTCCACATCCGAGGCACTCTTGGCAAGGTCGAAGACAACATTCTTGTCTCCTGGGTAAACCCCTATTTGAACGACACGCTCTGGCGCCTCGGCGTCGAGCTCAGCCGCACCTTCAGCGAAGAGCAGTCCTCCGATGCGCCGACGCGCACCTACGGCGGCTCCGTCTTCACCAATTACCCGCTTACGAGCTACTGGACCGTCGGGATGCGGGAAAGGCTGCGACACACGTTCAACACGCTCAAGCTCAGCAACACAGACAACTCCACTGAAGGGGCGATATCGATCGAGGTCCAGAAAAAGCGCAACCAGGGAAGGGGCCTTCTCTCCGCCGTCAGCGCCAACATCGCCTATGAGTCGACGGACAGCGCCTACAAGCCGCACCGCGGCTGGCGCTCCTATCTCGAAGCCGAACTGGCCGGCGTCGGCGGCCGCTACCATTTCTGGAAGTTCAGCTACCTCAACTCGATCTACATCCCTGCCTCCCAAAAAGGGACGTTCAAGCTCCGAGGCGAGTTCAAGTTCATCTCCCCCTTCGGGTCAAAGACCCACTACAAGAATGTTCCTTACAGCGAGCGCTTCTTCCTCGGCGGCGAAGGCACCATCCGCGGCTACAAGCCTTTTGCCATCGGCCCCAAGATCTATGTGCTCAACGCCGAAGGAAAGCCCGAAACTACCGACACCCCGCTCGGCGGTCTCTCGTCGTGCCTCCTCTCGCTCGAATACAACTACTCGCTCCTCCGCATGCTCGACGTCTTCCTCTTCTTCGACGCAGGCAGCGTTTCGTTCAGCACTTGGACCATCCCCGTCCTCCGCTGCTCGGCCGGCGCCGGCGTCCGCCTCGA
Source organism: Chlamydiota bacterium (assembly GCA_027449725.1). Classification (GTDB taxonomy): domain Bacteria; phylum Chlamydiota; class Chlamydiia; order Chlamydiales; family SM23-39; genus JAKBAE01. Next base: position 7,530 of record DAIDLB010000142.1, on the reverse strand, counting down.
AATCAACAAAGGCACGCCGATCATGGTCGGCTACGGCTTCCCCCTCAACCCCGAATCGAACCGCGATCGCCAGCCGTTCTTCTTCTCCATGGGAGGCCAGTTCTGATGTGTTTTTTTAAGGGCTCCGCCCTTAACAACCCGCCAAAGGACTACGTCCTTTCGAAACCTATATATTGGGTTTCCAAAGGGAGAGCCCTTTACAAATCCTGGGAGTCCGTATAGAATGGCTTCCTTTTAACCGAAGGTGGTTTCATGTTAGCAAAAAAATCTTTACTCTGGGTTCTCGCGGCATGCGGCATTGCGACCGCGGCGAGCGCTGCGCAAGCTCCCGGGGTTGTCAATTTTACGACCTGCATTACCGATTCGAAGTTCGGCCAGAAAGAACAAGAGAATTTTGAAGGGATCCGCAAGCAGCTTGCTTCCATGATCGAAGATACGGAGAAGGAGCTGAAAGAGATTGCCGACAAGTTTGGCGACACCGAGTATTTGGACAGCCTCTCTCCCAAGGCGGAAGAAGATCTGAAAGCCCGCTACCAGAATTTGAATGAGGACTTGGGCCGCTACCAGGGGCAATTCTACCAGATCATGCAGCAGGCGAACATGCAGCTCGTCCAAAAGATGAGCGCGCAGATCGCACGCGCCTCCGAAAAAGTGGTGGAAGATAAAGGACTTTCCTTTGTCATCAACCGCGAAGCCTGCTTCTACTACAAGCCCGAGCTGGATTTGACTGAGCTTGTCATCGCTGAGATGGACAAGAACTATGAGATTGACTCCAAGAAGAAGGTCTCCGACAACAGCGACACAATCCCAATGGAAGCTCTGGACAACAGCTCGCTCAAGAACGCGGGGTGACGCCATGGGGGGGAAATCCTATACTCTCAAAGAGTTGGCCGAACGAACAGCGGCGACGCTGATTGGGGACCCCTCAAAAATCATTTCCGGCATAGACAGCTTGGAAGGGGCGTCTGAAAATGACGCCTCCTTCCTTGCCAATCCCCGATACCGCGAGGCGATGAAGTCGACCAAAGCCGGCGTTGTCTGTATCGATACGGAGACAGAGCCCCAGGAAGGCGGCTGTTTTCTCGTCTCTAAAGACCCCTCACGCACTTTTCAGGTGATTGCAGAACTGCTCCGCATCGCCCAAGGCCAGGAGACTGCCTTTACCGGCATCCACCCGACAGCGGTGATCGACCAATCCGCTACGATAGGTCAACGAGTCTCGATCGGCCCCTATGCGGTGATCGACAGGAAGGCTGTCATTGGCGATGGCACCGTCATCGGCGCCCACACCTTTATCGGCGCTGGCGTGGAGATCGGACAAGAGGGCCACCTTTACCCCTCCTGCACGGTTCGCGAAGGCTGCCGCCTCGGCAACCGCGTCATCCTGCAGAGCGGCTGCGTCATCGGCTCCTGCGGCTTCGGCTATACGACAGATGCTCAAGGGCGCCATAAGAAGCTCGAACAGCTCGGGATCGTCGTCCTGGAAGACGATGTGGAGATCGGCGCGAACGCGACGATTGACCGGGCCCGCTTCAAACAGACGATCGTCCGTCAGGGAACCAAGATCGACAACCTGGTTCAAATCGCCCACAACGTTGACATCGGCCCCCACAACATCCTCGCCGCCCAAACCGGCGTTGCCGGCTCGGCTAAAACAGGCCGCCATGTGATGATGGGAGGTCAGGTCGGCGTCCTCGGCCACGTTGTCGTTGAAGACGGCACTCTCATCGCCACCCGCGGAGGCGTCAGCAAATCGCTCAAAACCGGCAAATACCGCGGCAGCCCTGCCATCCCCATAGCTGAGTACAACCGCCAGGAAGTCCACATCCGGCGCCTCGAAGAATATGTCAAGAGGCTCAAGGCCCTCGAAAAGAAACTGGCTGGAATGTAGTGTTTTTTATCGATTCATACGTTATGTGTGAATCATGCTGGAAATCTATTTCAAAACCATCCGCGACACGGAATTCAAGCGCATTGAAGAAGCCCGGGCAGGCTGCTGGATCTATGCCCGGGAGGCAACTCACGACGATATTGCGAAGATTGCCGAGCTGGCTTCGCTCGATGTATCTGATCTTAGAGACAGCTTAGATAAGTATGAGATCCCCCGGATCGAGAGGCACGGCCACTGCGTCATTCTCTTCACCCGCTATCCGGGTGATGGAGAGCCCGGCCTTTATACTGAGCCGCTGACGATCGTCCTGACAGACAGCTATCTGATCGCTATATCACCGACAAGCAGTCATATCATTGACAATCTGCTGATTATGCATCTTCATATCGCGACGACGCAGAAGGCGAAGCTCCTGCTCTACATATTGCTCCGCATCACGCAGGAGTTCACCACCTCAATCAAGCGCTCCCGCCATGCAATCCTCCTGCATGAAGGGGGAAAAATCGATAGCGACGCCATCATCGTCCTGACGAAAAACGAAGAGATCCTCAATCAGTACCTAACGTCTCTTGTCCCCATGCGCAACCTGCTCGAAACGCTTGCCACCGAGCGGTATGTCAACCTCTACGAGAAAGACCTCGATCTCTTGCAAGACCTCATGATCGCGATCCGCCAATCCGAAGACCTTTGCCGCGTCAACGTCAAGAGCATCCGAAGCCTCCGCGACTCCTATCAGATCCTCTTTACCAATGACGTCAACCGGACGATCAAGAGATTGACCGCCATTACGATTATCTTCAGCATCCCGACGATGGTCGCTTCAATCTACGGAATGAACGTAGTTATCCCGCTGCAAAAAAACCCGTATGCCTTCCCCCTCGTCATGGGAATCGCAGCCACCGGATGTATCTTTGCGATTATTCTGTTCCTAAAGAACAGATGGCTTTAAACGAGGGAATCGATTGCCCCTCCAAGGCAAGCGCCGCCCGATCTTCTTCATACTTGTCGATGAAGAGCTGCATCGCCTCGGGATCGGTCAGTGTCATTTTTCCCTTTTCCCAGATGCCGGCGAGCCTCTCCGGCAAGAAGAGCTCGTCGCTCCAATAGAAATAGATCCGGTCTGCATATGCGAAATAAGCCCCCATCCGCTGGGGGAACAACTTCCCCTTTGCGACCGCATCATCGGGAGCGGATTGATAGAAGCGGATGATTTGGTTCCGATATTCGACGACCTTGCGCCGGAACTCGTCCGGAGCAGAGCAAAGAAGGAGGATGATTTGATACCCGCATTCTTTCAACCTGGCGAAATACTCGGCGATGTAGGGTTTGGTCGATGTCGTGCCAAAAATGACGCTGCGGCGGAGGCCGATCGCCTCTTCCATGAGGGTCTGCGTAATGTAGTCCGCTCCCCAACGCCATTTATCATATGCGGCTTTCACGACCTGGAGGTAATCGGGAGACTCGGAGATCTTTAGAGGAGTGAGAGAGCGGGCGTAATAGGCATGTCCCATATACTTCAAGGTTCTCGTATCCGAATCCAAATAGACGCCTCCTTGCACCTCGGGGTGGCTTGCGATAAACCGCTCCAGGATCGTCGTTTTACGCGATCCGGGCCCGCCTGCTGTCGCGAGATAAAAGCGCGTCTCGGTATTTTGCGTATCCTCCAGGCAAATGCTTCGAACTACGCCAAGATCTTTTTTGAGTAGGCGAACCTCTTCATCCGTGAACGTTTCCAGATTCTTGTCGATCGTCTCCCGGCTAAAAAAGAATTCCGCTTGCAACCCCGAAGAGAGGGCGACTGCAACTGCAATCCATTTGGTCATCATTTGCATAAATACCTCTCAAAAGGTGGAATAATTTCCCCCTCCAAGGCAAGCGCAGCCCTGTCTTCTTCGTACTTATCGATGAAGCGCTGCATCGCCTCGGGATCTCGGATTTCAAGCTGTCCATTTTGCCAAATGGCGGCCAGCCTCTCCGGGGAAAACAGCTCATCGCTCCAATAAAAATACATCAGGTCTGCATGCGCGAAATAGGCCCACATCCGCTGCGGAAAGAGCTTGCCTTTGACAAGAGTGTCTTCTGGAGAAGATTGGTAGAAACGGATTACATTGTTTCGGTATTCGACCGCTTCGCGTCTCAATTCATCCGGACAGGAACAGAGGAGGAGAATGATTTTGTAGCCGGCCTCTTTCATCTTGGCTAAAAAGCGGGGCACATGGGCTCCCGTTGAAGTGACGCCAAATGTAATGCTCCGGCTTGCCGCCACGGCCTCTTCGAAAAGACTGACCATGATGTAATCCGCAGCATAGTGCCACTTGTTATATGCGTTCCGAATCACCTGCATATAGTCATCCGACTGACCGATCACAAAAGGGGGCAGCGACTGGGCATAGTAGGTATGCCCCATGTATTTCAGAACCCTGGTATCGGAATCCAGATAAACGCCACCCCTCACTTCCGGGTGGGCCGCGATGAACCTCTCCAGGATCGTCGTTTTCCGCGATCCGGGAGCCCCTGCCGTAGCCAGAAAAAACAGGGTTTCCGACTTCTCCGTATCTTCGAGGCAAATGCTTCGAACCGTCTTCAAATCTTTCTCGATCAGCCGGACCTCTTCCTCTGTATACGACTCCAAATGAATCATATCGGGAGTAAAAAAGAACTCGGCATGCAGCCTCGTGCATGCCAGGCAGAGCGCCAAAATTACCGCTCGCATCTAGCCTCCAGGTGGGGCAGGAGGATCGATTGATTCCAGTCGCACATCTCCCTCATCGTTTCATACGAAAGTATGGGCCGATCATTACGGAGATGCTGGAGTCCCGTCAGGGCAACTCTGAGCAATGGGGGTGCAAGCAGAAAATGAGTATTGGTGTGAGGGACGGTTTGGCCGACCGGCAAACCATCCTGGCTGTAGGAGATCCACTCGTTGGATCCGGTTGTTTCGAGTGTCAGTTTTTTCAGGGCGATGATCGTTTCAAAGAGAGCGATCCCCTCCTCCCTCGTCAAGTCCCACGAAGTCTGATGCCTCTTTGGAATAAGGACAAAGCTCCCGTAGGGACTCATCGGCTTATGACTCATCAAGATCGCCAACCCCTTCCATTCGGAAACGATCTGTTTCTCGATGACTCCCGGATTGCAAAAGGCGCAGCGGTCGGGATCGATCTTGATCTCGTAGATCCCCTCTTCATCAGACGGCAAAGGGAGCCTGTCTCCCCGGACGAGGGCGCCCGACTGCCCCAATGCGTCGTAGACCTCTTGAATGGTTTGGTGAAGGGCACGCCCATGATGCCAAAACTTCTGCGTCCAATCTCTTTCCTGCGGCGCATCCGGATCGACCTCATAGCGAAAAGTCCCGATTGCATCGCGAATCGCTTGCACCGTTTCAGGCGGATGGACGATGTTTCTGCAGAAAAAGCGGTTCGCGTAGAGGTAGTCATTGAGCGCATTTTTCTCTACGGCGTCCATCACACCGCCGCTGCCATTAAATCCGTAGGGGATCACCTCCACGCCGACCCAACCGTTCCCTTTACCGACTCTGGGCTGCTCGGTCGTGAGGATCATGAAACCATCGGCCCCCGTTGCAGCGGCAATCGCCTTTCTCCCTCTCCATACCCCCTCATACAGATCGCCAAGCTCATCCGCGGTGCACTCGTCGAGCGTTTTTTTCCCTTCGACATAGACCCACAGGTGGTAAGGAGAAAACGGAGATGGTGAAAGGGAAACCGCTACTCGGCCTCGACTCCAAAGGATGCGATCCTGCGCCTCCTGGAACCGGACGTCGATCCCCTCTTTTTGCAAAGTGCCGATAAGCTCTTCCACGCTGATCCCGGCGGGAAGTCGCGCTTCCAACACCTCGCGATCGAGCACCCACGTTGTCCCTTGGGCACAAGAAGCTCCCAGTAGAGCCAGAGAAAGAATCCACCCTTGCATACGCCACCTCATTTTTTGAAAGGCAAGGAGGATGGCGCCTGGCAATTATTTTTTCAAGGGGGAATTCAAATTCTCATCAGCGCGCCTGTGCACAATTCAGACACTTCCGAAGACCACTTTTGAGAAAACTCTGAAAAAGCTTGTTTTACGTTTTGCGTCTCTTCCCTTGGATTGATGACGAGTTTCAATACATAGGAGGTGCGCCAGGGCTTGGCCTCGGGCGGGATATGCGAGTCTTCCACGCTATGAAACAGATCTCCTTCGAAAAGAACGAGGCGGCCATCCAGGCAATCTGTCTTCATCTCCGCCTCCCCATCCGTTTTATAGTAGACGGTCCCCATCCGGTATTCGGGAAGGAAACACTCCGACGCTGCGTAGAGAAGCGCCGAAACAAGCCAGGGCTTCCCCGTGGCCCCATTCTCAAAACTGTTTTCATGGACGGCCCCCTTTTCCTTGTACAGGATCGGAATGCCGTAAAACAGCCCCTTAGCAGGGTCGCAATCGCGATGCCGGCCGGCCAGCATGGATTTAGGAGAGACCTGAGTATGGTAATTCACAATGACCGAGGGAGTGACCGCCTCCGCTTGATGGGAAAGCTCCCACGGGGCTGTAGAAATTTCCGCATTCAACCGCACGCTCAATTCACCCAAGAGTTCGTGCAGCTCACGGATCGACGCCGGCGGCTGGTAAAAAAGGCTCCACCTCTCTTTCGTATTCATCGAATAGCCCGGATGTTCTTCCTCCATTTCGCTGTCGCTTGTGGAATAGCTCAACCTGCTATACGACGCTTTCTCAAAATATCTTCTCGTTTCCGCGCAAGCCTCTTTGTCAAAGTAGTTATCGATCACATACAGGTCTTTATTCTCGATCGAGGCATGCCGGATGCTGCATGGTCTCAATTCCCTTTCGGAGTCAGGCTCAAAATGGAAAGTCATTAAAGAAGTTTGAGGCGTATTGTAATAATCGCCAATTAAAACCGATCTTTCTTTTCGAATTTTCATAAACCCCTCAATAAATCTGCCATTCGATAAAGCGTTAAATACTGCGATCCCCTAGAAACCATGCAAGGGCGATGAAAATTGAGATAGAGAAAGAGCTTGGCAATATTGATTTCCTGCCCCGCGTCGAGAGCATCCAAAAGAGAGAGGGCGGCAATGAAAGTACCCGTCCTGCCAACACCTCCGCTGCAATGAACGGCGATAAGACCTTCCTCTTTTCTCACTCTCTCGGCATTTGCAATTAGGTCGCGGGGATCTACCCCGTGATGGTCTTGCCAATCGTGCCAAGCCAAAAAGGGAACCTCTCTATGACCAGCGCGACCTAAAGGCCACCCATATTGCCCTTCAACCGGAATCTGAAGCCGTCCCCCTTCTACCCGATCGGCCCAGTAAGGATGGCATTTGGAGCCGCCGCCGTCCACATCGGGCGTCAAACAGGCGACAAAAGAAGCATTCCAGTTGAGAAGGAGCTTGAAAAACCAGGGAACATGTTCTTCCCTAGGCCCTTCCAAAGCGAGAAATTTCCGCTTCCCAACCTGGATGCAGCTCGCATTATAACTCGAATCGGCAAGCGAGTGCTCATAGGAGATCGTATTGGGCTGGCGGAAGCGCCCTCTCAAAAGGAGTTCCTGAGCCACCTTGAACTCTGAGTGGGATTGACAGGGGAACACACTCGAGTCAAAGGCGAGTTGATAGCGCAGCTGATTGAGTTGT
>DAIDLB010000141.1 GCA_027449725.1 Chlamydiota bacterium | reverse complement strand
TTTTTTCTTTCGGCGGGCAATTGACCTAAAATCGCCTTGACTTGCCTCTTCTCCTCGGGAGAAATGATCAAGCGAACTCCGTCGATTAGATCAGGCAGAGGATCTGTATCGCCAATCGCCTGGCGGATCAAACTCAAAAGCTGAAAACGGATATTCAGACTGGAAGGGACATTGAAGCGGCAGTTTGTCGCAAAAAGATTGGGCCATTCCCGGACGCTTTGTCTGGCAAAGCCAACCTTTACGCGTGCCTTGGACAAAAGCGTGACAAGCCCCGATTTGCAATTCCCCTGCAGATCGAAGAGGATGTCATAGGAAAAACGGCGCAATTCCCGTCGGATGCGGAAAACCTCGCCGAAGCGCCTGGCCTTGCTATCGAATGCAATCGTCCGGCTGACGAAGGGATGCGCCCTTACAATGGAAGCAAAGCGCTTTTCCACAGCCCAGTCGATTTCGGCATCAGGAAAGGTTTTTTTCAGATAGGGGAGAACAGTAAATGCTTGGATGATATCGCCAAGCGCAGAGGCTTTTACAATCAAAATCCTGCTTGTAAAGAATGGAGCCGCTCGATACATGCTGGATTTAGAACCTGTTGCAAAAGAGGGCTGTCCGTTTGCGCAAAAAACATCCAAAAGAGCTGTATATTCTTGCCTTATCGGAGCTGTGCGAGCGATTTGCCTTCTGGGGCATAGGATTCCTGCTGGTTCTCTACCTTGTAGAATACTATCAGGTTGAAGACGCAAAAGCCACCACGATCTACGGCATTTTTGCCGGCTGCGCCACCTTTCTTCCCCTCATCGGCGGCATGATTGCCGACCGGTGGAACTACCAGGCGCCCCTCTTCCTTGGCGCGCTTATCAATGCCATCGGCTGCTTTCTTCTCTCTTTGGGATCGGAGTTCCTTCTCTACCCATCTCTTGCGATCATTGCCCTTGGCTACGGCCTCTTTACACCGAGCATTCTCACTTTTCTCGGCTACTCCTATCGAAAAGAGCCAGATTTGCGAGAAGCCGGCTTCTCCCTTTACTACGCCTCGATCAATATCGGCGTCTTTTTATCCCTGGTCACTCTCGGCTATATCGCTCAGAAAATAAGCTGGAATGCAGCCTTTCTCACCGCCGGAATCGTCCAAATGGGCGGGCTGATCCCGATCAGCTGGTTCCTCATCGAACATCGGGCGATGCATCAGGAACTCCAACACCTGCAAGAGACAACCGAGGGTCAAAAACAGCCCCTGATAAAAAAGGATCGAGACCGGATCAAAGTGATCGTCGCCATCGGCTTATTTTCGGTCCTCTTTTGGATCGCGTTCAATCAGGGCTACTCTTCCATGTCACTTTTTGCAAAAAACTATACCAACCGCTTCGTATTCAACTGGAAAGTTCCCCCAAGCTGGATCCTCTCAAGCGAATCGTTTTTCCTCATCGTCTTGGCGCCCATCCTCGCTTGGGCTTACGCTCTTTTGCAAAGAAAGAAGATCGACCCTTCTCCCTTCACTAAAACCGCTCTTGGTCTCATTTTGCTCTCAAGCTGCTTTGGCATGATGATGCTGGCCTCGTCCCGCATCCCCCTCGACGCAAGGTCAGCGTCGATCCCCGCCCTCTATCCCATATGCGCCTATTTCCTGATGGCTTTAGGTGAAATGCTCCTCGCCCCAATCGGACTGTCCCTCATATCCAAACTCGCCCCTCGCCGTCTAACCGGTTTCTTCATCGGCTTCTGGTACCTTTGCTTAGGGCTAGCTTCATATATCGGGGGGATGCTAGCCAGCCTCATGGACAAATTTGAACACCTCTATGACTTTTTCGGTCTGTTCGTCATCCTAACCCTCATCCCTGGCGTAATTCTTCTCTTCCTGATCCAAAAACTGATTAAATTGTCACATTGAAATCAGCAGGAAGCTCTGACATAAAAACTTGTGATTTCCCTCTCCACGAAAATTGGAGACGGCTGGCGTGGAGGAGCGGCCGAGCAGCCACAATCGAAGACCTAAACCGGGATGCATATTGCCGGTCGATCAGGATCGGATGACCCATTTCAGCGAGATGGACGCGGATCTGATGCGTCCTCCCTGTCTGTGGAAAGCAGCGGAGCAATGCAGCGTCGCCCCCTAGAGAAGATTCAAGTTCCCAACGAGTCTCGGCATAAAGGCCAATACCTGCGGGGTTCGATCCCCAGATCGTCTGCCCTTCAAAATTCCCCTTTTTCACAAAGCGGCTCTTGATTTCTCCGGACCTTGCTTTAGGCACGCCATCCACAACCGCAAGATACTCCTTTTCCATCTCGCGCCTCTCGAACAGCTCCTGCAATTCTTTAGCCACAGCCGGATTTTTCCCGAAGAGGAGAACACCCGTCGTATCTTTATCTAAACGATGCGCAAGATATACTCGCTGCTTTAACGCCTTCTGGAATGCGGCGTCAGTGCAGACGGCTCCCGCCGGTTTATTCAGGACCAAGAGCTCTTGATCTTCGTAAAGAACAGGATAGGAAAGAGCCTCCCTGCCGCCTGTTTCCAAGAGCGCCAGTTCGACCCAATCCCCTCTTTCCAGCTGAACCGAAGCAAAGCGCTCGATCCGGCCATTGACGCGGCAGCCATTCGATTCAAGAGTGCGCTTCAACGAACGTGCTGAATACGAAGAGGATACCTTCTCCCGAAGGGCATCTATCAGCCTAGATCTTCTAGAGACGCGCCACTTCATGCTCTGCGGCGCTCGAGGAATTCGATGAGGAGGCGAACTCCGAAGCCGGTCGCCTTAGTTGTGTTGGTGTGTTTTGGCTTGGTCAGAAAGCAGCTTCCGGCAAAGTCGATATGAGCCCAAGGTACCGAGCCGCAGAACTCCTGTAGAAAGAGGGCGGCCGTGATTGCTGACGCCGTTCTTCCGGCCGAATTGACCATATCGGCGATATCCGACTTGAGCATCTCTTTGTAGTCTTGAACAAGGGGCATACGCCAGAGCGGTTCTCCGACCGTCTCCGATGCGGCAATCAGCTCTTTGACAAGCGGATCGTGGTCGCAAAAGACGCCGGACAAATCCTCCCCTAAAGCAACGACGATAGCTCCTGTAAGACTGGCCAAATCGATGAGGAGCGACGGCTTCAAATGCTCTACGGCGTAGGAGAGGGCATCGGCCAAAATCAACCGTCCCTCTGCATCCGTATTGGTGATCTCGACCGTCTTTCCATTTTTCGCCCGATAGACGTCGCCTACCTTGTAGCTCTCCCCGTCGATCGCATTTTCTGTTGCAGGGGCGACAGCGGTCACATTCACGGCAAGGCGTAAGGCCGCGGCCGTCTGGACAGTTGCAAGCGCCGTGGCAGCTCCGGCCATATCGCACTTCATCGTGAGCATGCTCTCGGTTGGCTTCAAGCTCAACCCCCCCGTATCGTACGTCACTCCTTTGCCCACCAACACAACGTGATCGTCCGAGGTGGGATTTCCCTTATAGGAAAGAGTAATGAGGCGCGGTTCTTTGAGAGAGCCTCGGCTCACGGCCAGAAGAAGCCCCATCTTTTCTTTTTCAAGCTGCTTCTTCTCCAAAACAGTCGCCTTCAGCCCGCGCGTCCGCTTCTCCAGCCCCTTGGCCGTCTCAGCAAGCTTTTCCGGAGTCACGTCATCGGCGTTCCCATTGACAAGTTCGCGAACGAGATGGACGCCGGCCGCAATCGTCTGCCATTTTTTCAGCTTCGTCTCATCGTCCTGATCCAAGCCTAAGAAAACGGCCTCTTCAAGCAGCACTACGGGATTGTCTTTGAGAGACTCTCCTCTGAGGTGCAAAAAGGCGTAATTAGTGAGTAAAACCCCTTCCGCCACAGCGCGAAGAAGGGTATTTCTCTCCTTCAAAACGACCTCTGGGAGGAGGAGATGGATCTGCTTAACTTTTTTCGCTTGCGCCGTGCGGACAGCTGCGGCATAGGCCCTTCGAAGCGCCTCGCCATTCACGCCCTCTTTTTTGCCCAGGCCAAGCAGGAGAATGCGCCCCTGTTTGACATAGAGAAGAAGCGTCTCGTTCGCCTTGGCTTTGAAATCGCCGCTGGCTAGCGCGCCCCCGAAACTCTCCTTCCAGCGAGAGCATTCAGCAGCGAACCCTCCTCCTTCCCAAAACGGGAGAACGAGAAGCTCGCTTTGCGAAATATTGCTATCGGGTCGACAGAGAAGTTGCAGCGCCATAGTTTAAAACGGGATCTCGTCGTCAAAGGTTCCACCGGCCGGCATCGCCGCCGCCGGCCCTTTTCCCATCTGCGAGCCTTGGGGCGAGTAGGGGTTATAGCCGCTCTGCTGGTACGCAGGGGCCGCGGAAGCCGGAGCCTCATGATGCTGCGCCTGCGGACCCTGTCCATCCTGGTTTTGCGGACGGTCCGGCTTGCCAAAGGGGCTGAACTGGATGTTGCTCGCGGTGATGTTCATCGAGATCTGCGGCTTGCCGTCGCGGTCGGTGAAGATTTCCGGCTTTTGCATCTCGCCGAAGACAATAACGGCAGAGCCTTTTTTCATGTAGGTGAGCATCTTGTCATACTGGTCCCCCCAGATGGTCACGCGCCACCAGATCGTCTCGTCGGCAGTGCCGCGGCGGGCATGGGTCGCCACGCGAAGCGTCGTCACCTTCTTTCCAGAGGAAGTAAAGCGCACTTCAGGGTCAGCCCCCAAGTGGCCTGCTATCATGATATAGTTCATAATCCCTCACCATTCT
>DAIDLB010000140.1 GCA_027449725.1 Chlamydiota bacterium | reverse complement strand
CCGAAAGGGATTCGAACCCCTAACCCCTTGGTCCGAAGCCAAGTGCTCTATCCGTTGAGCTATCGGTGCATCGGTGGAATGCGAAAGGGGGGACTCGAACCCCCACGAGTGTAAACCCGCTACCACCTCAAGGTAGTGCGTCTGCCAGTTCCGCCACTTTCGCTAAGAAAACGAAGTGGAAATATAATGGAAGGGCCACTTTGACGCAAGGGGAATTCATTTTAGGCGAATTCGCGGAGCCAGGCGTCGGGGGCGAGTTCGCGGCCCGAGACGGAGTGGATGAGTTCGCTCCAGGCGAGGCTGTTTCCGGGGGCAAAGAGTTTTTTGCGGAGGAAGTCGCCGGACAAGGGGCTGGCAAGGTCTTGGCCGAGCGCTTCCTGGATCGACGAGGCGAAGAGTTCGCCGAGGAGGTAGCTGAAGTAGTAGACGGGGGCGAGGGCGATGTGGTACTTGGCGGCCCAGTCGGCTTTGTCGGCGCGGCCGTGGGGGGCTGGAATTTTTTGAAATTTCTCGACGAGTTTCCACCAGAGGACGTTCAGGTCTTGGGAGGGATCGCGGTAGAGCTCGCTTTCGAAGTAGGTCATTGTGAGAACCCAGCGGCTGAAGATGAGCTGGCGCCGTTTGAGGGAGTCGTCTGCGAGGGCGATGAGCGGTTCTTTTCCGCTGCCGACGAGGGCAGGAAGGGCTGCCTTCCGATAGGCCTGGCGGCCGGCGATGAGCGCCATTGCTTCGGTCGGGATCATGTGGGGCGGCTGGCGGAGGAGCCAGGGAAGATGGGGATCGAAGCCGGTCTCGTAGATCGCGTGGCCGAGTTCATGGAGGAGGACCTCCAGCCATTTGATCGAGGACGAGATGTTGTTGAGGGTGCGGATGTCGCCCTTGCGGTCGATGTGGGTGCAGAAGGCGTGTTGGCATTTGCCGGGCCGCTCGTAGAGATCGCTCTTTTCAAGGATCGGACGGACGTCGAAGCCCATCGCTTCGTAGTAGCGCTTGCAGGAGTCAGCGATGTCGACGCCGTCGAGGAGCCGGTCGAGCTCTTGCGTGTCGAGAGGATCTTCCTGGCAGAAGGGATCGCTCCACGCCCAGGGACCGAAGTCTTTTGGCGCGATGTTGAAGCGGCCGGAGAGGCGGCTCTTCACGCTCTCGAGCATGCGGGTGTAGGCTGAATCCGAGCGCTCGGCCAGATCGCCGAGGAGGGAGAAAAGCCGGGCGCGGTCGACCTCCTGGAGGTCGAGCTGCATCTCGAAGTAGTCGCTATAGCCAAGATGGCGGGCGGCGCGGTTTCGGAGGTCGACGAGGGTGAGGATCTGAGGCGCCATGGCAAGGCCGATCTCTTTCGATGCTGCCCAAGCTCGTTTTCGTCTTTCGGAATCGTTTTCCGTTTTGAGGATCTCGCGAAGCTCGTTTTCCGAGAGCGCTTTTCCGTCGACGATGGGGCGAAAGTTCGCGTAGGTGAGGGAGAGCTCCGCCTCCTTTTTCGCGATCGCTTCGAGCAGATCTTTTGGCAGCTGGCTCTCTTTAAACGAGCGGATGAGGACGTTAAGCTGCCTCTTTAAAAGGGGATCTTGCAAACTCGGGTCTTTGTCCCAGGCGAGGAGATTTTGATACGCTTTGGGGTCGCTGTAGAGGAGGCGCAGCTCGATGTCCAGATCGGCTTTGAGCTCTGCGGCGTCGGACGATCCTGTCGTCTCAAGGATCCAGGCGGCTCGATTTAACTGAGCGCTTTTTTTCTCGGCGAGGGGCTCGAAGGTTTGCAAAAAGAGTTCAAAAGGATGGCGTTGCATGGTATCCTGCGTTCATGAAAAAAGGGGTTATTTTTCTCTTGCGGGTCTACCAGGCGACCATCAGCCCGTTTGTAGGACACTGCTGCCGGTTTTTCCCCACCTGTTCGGAGTATGCCGTAGAGGCGGTAGAAACGCACGGAATTTTCAAGGGAGTCGGCATGGCCCTCAAGCGAATCCTGAAGTGCCACCCCTTCCACCCCGGCGGATCCGATCCGGTCTAAAAATAACCCACACCCCACAGCCGCCTAAGAGAGTGTCCACAAACGTATTTTACTGATCCGGCATCTGTAAGATCATCCCCGGACGGATCGTCTCCTTCTCGAGGCCGTTCAGATGGACGATCTGGTCAACCGTCACTTTGTATTGGCGGGCAATCTTCCAAAGATTTTCCCCTTCCTGAACGGTATGATGCCTTTTAAGTTGTGCGATAGGCTGGGAGGGCGGCGGCGGAGCGGCTCCCAATCCAAAGCGGGCTAGGACGGCACAGCGATCAAAAGGCTGAGGCGCCTCAGCTCCTTCGGCGCGGTAGAGAAGCTCTGCGCTCTTATGCCAGATCGGATCTGATCGGGAGGATTTTAAGAGCTCAAGGCAAAAGGCTCGAAAAGGAGGCGCATCCGCCTTCTCTATGCAAAGGAGGAGATCGAGGATCCCCTTGTCTTCCAAGCGCTTCAGGGCAAAGTCAAAATCGGTTTGAATAAGCAGTCTTGCAGCCGCTTTCGACTGGAGCGCAAGATAGCTGAGAAGAAGGCGCCGTCTTTTTTCGACGGACAGGTCCAACATTTGCGACTGCTCCAGGAGGAGACTCTCCAGCATCGGCCAAGTCCCTTCAACCGCCAAATCGATCAGATCGGCCTGGGATTGCCCTTTTTGGAAGAGAGCGCTTAGGGCATAGAACTCGGGGGTTAAGGAAAAGGCTTGGGCGAGGGAGGCCTCCTGCGGCCGTTTATTTTTTTGGAGGAGAGCGAAAAGCCCCTGCCCCGTCAACGGCCATTTTTCCAGATAGGCAAAGCGGACAATCGCCTGGAACTGGTCGTCGGTCAGTCCGGGAAAGAGAGGAAAAGGAGTGCCTTCCACCTCGAAAACACGCTTTTGCGATAGGGCGGCGCCAAGCGCTTTTTCGAGATGAAAAAAGTGTTTTGAGACGAGGATGGAAAGGGCGAGGTCGCGCTTCCGATACCCCTCCTCGACAAAATCGGTATTGGTGAGAAGGGCCGCAAGCTCGCGAAAAGAGAGGCGGCTATAGTGCAACAGAATTTTTTGCTTTGTTGTCTCTTCGGACGCCCCTGCCATGCGGGAAACGGGAGCCGGGTAGGAAAGAGCATCATTTTGGTCTTGAACCAGATAGGCGATGCCGATCGCGAGCGCGCCGATATTGATCGCCACGCTGAAGATCAGACAGATGGTGAGGATCCGGAATTTCCGAATCCAGCGATGAGTGTATGCCGTTTCCATGGATGGCAAAAATGTATCGGAAACGGCAAATGGTTGCAATCGCTCTCATTTCCGGCTAGAATCTCGTACCATGAAAATCCCTCTTTCGCTACTCAAGTCCTACCTTGACCTCCCCGATTCCCTCTCCGACTTGGCCGAAACACTGACCCTTCTCGGCATTGAAGTCGACGGGATCGAAAACAGCTCCCCCCCTTTTTCCGGCGTCGTCGTCGGCAAGGTCGTCTCCGCCGTCCCCCACCCTCAGGCCGATAAGCTGCGGGTCGCTCAAGTTTTTGATGGAACAGAAGAGCGGCAGGTCGTCTGCGCCGCTCCAAACTGCCGCGCAGGGCTTTTGACCGCCTTTGCGAAGGTGGGAGCCTCGCTCTTTGACAAAGAAGGAAGGGACCTGCGGATTTCCAAAGCAACTTTACGGGGCGTCGAGTCCTATGGCATGCTCTGCAGCGCGGGCGAACTGAAAATCCACGGAGAGGATGGGGGGATTTTAGAGCTCCCTGCCGACTTCCTTCCGGGAGACGATCTCCTCTGCCGGCTCTGGGATCCCGTCTTTGAACTTTCGTTGACGCCGAACCTCGGCCACTGCATGAGCGCACTCGGGGTCGCCCGCGAGCTGTCGGCTGCGCTTCAGCGCCCTCTCCGCCATAAGAAAATCACCTTGCACGAAACTGCATCAAAAAACAGGTTTCAGGCGGAA
>DAIDLB010000139.1 GCA_027449725.1 Chlamydiota bacterium | reverse complement strand
AGATTTTATGGGATTTTCGCCATCGGGGCCAACCTCTCGACCATCCTCTCAGGCCAGGCTGCCGTCCTGTTTTCGGGCGACTTTTTCTTCTCCTGGATTCCTTATGGCACCGAATCGTGGGAGCAGTCGCTCCTCTTTCTCAACTGCACGGTGATCCTCTCCGGCTTCGTCATCATGGCGATCTTCCGCTGGCTCAATAAAAACGCACTCACCCCCGAAGAGCGGGGAAAGATCTGCCCCCAATCGCCCAAAGTCAAAATGTCGATGCGGAAAAATTTCTTGATGCTCGCGAAATCGCGCTACCTCCTCCTCATCGCCCTCATCGTCCTCTCCTACAACCTGGGGATGAACCTGATCGAGATCGTCTGGAAAAACCAGATTAAAGAGCTCTATCCCGACCCCTCTTCCTACAACACCTACATGGGGCAGGTGATGACCATGACCGGCATCATCGCCCTCGTCGCCGCCCTCTTTTTGAGCAATCTTCTCCGCCGCGTCAGCTGGACAACAGCGGCGATGGTTCCCTCTCTTGTCACCCTCGTCACCGGCGGCCTCTTTTTTGCTTTCGCCTTCTTCGCTAAGCTCCCGCTTTGGAGCTCGGGGGTAATTTTAGGCCTCTCGCCCCTCGCCCTCTCCGTCACCTTCGGATCGATGCAAAACTGCCTCGCCCGCGCTTCCAAATATACCCTCTTTGACGCGACGAAAGAACTCGCCTTCATCCCGCTCGACCGCGAAACGAAGCTCAAGGGGAAGGCGGCGATCGACGGCGTCGGCTCGCGCCTCGGCAAGTCGGGCGGCTCGGTGATCCACCAGAGCTTCCTCATTCTCTTCGGCTCCCTTGCAGCGAGCGCCCCCTACATCGGCATGATCTTCCTCGCCGCCTCCGCCATCTGGATCGTTTCGGTCGCAGCCCTGGGCAAAAAATTCGACGAACTAACCACTCAAGAAAACGAAACAAAAGAGCCCTCTCTTTCAACCAATTAATTTCTCTTTGCTTCATTTTTCTTTTATCCTATAGACCTGATTATGGAATCCTTTACTGAGCTTCTGTTCAGCCATGCGCCGCACGCCCACTGGATGATTTTCGGCGCTCTGATGCTGGCGGGGCTCAACGTCCCGATCAGCGAGGATCTGATGATCATCCTGAGCGCGACTCTGGCCGCGACGATTGTACCGGAAAATACGGCCAAGCTCTTCGTCGCGGTATTCCTCGGCTGCTACATCTCCGATTGGGTCTGCTACTGGATCGGGCGGCGCTTTGGCCCGAACCTGTGGAAATGGCGCTGGTTTGCCAAAACGGTTCAATCGAAGAGGCTCGACCAAGTGCATCAATACTATGCGAAGTACGGCTTTTGGACGCTCCTCATCGGCCGTTTTATCCCGTTCGGGGTGCGCAACTGCCTCTTTTTGACGGCAGGGATGGGGAAGATGCACTTTGGTAAATTTCTTTTGAGCGACGGGATTGCCTGCATCTTTTCAAACGCAACCCTTTTTTCCCTGGCCTACGTCCTGAGCCGCCACTACGAGGAGCTCCTGGAGGGGCTTAAAACGTTTAACATAGCTCTCTTTCTTTTCTTTGTTGTGACGGGAATTGCGATCTTCTGGTATAAGAAACGCAAAAATACGCGAAAAAGTATCGATCCTTGATCTTCACCCTCTCGAACGGACTCTCTTTCTTAAGGGCGCCTCTTGCTCTCTTGTTTTTACAGGAGAACGTCACCTTGCGGCTGCTCGCGATTTTCTTGGCGATGGCGACCGACAGCGTTGACGGCTACCTCGCCCGGCGAAATCAGTCGGCGACCCGTTTTGGGGCAATCCTCGACCCGGCGATGGACAAATTTTTTGTCTACTTCGCCCTTTCGGTCTTCTTCATCGAAGGACGCATAGGCGCCATCGAAGCGATGGCCATGCTCTCCAGGGACTTTTTCCTCATCCTCTACGGCCTCTTCATGACAGCCTTCCGGCGATGGAACCGGATCGAGTTCCGCGCGATCCGCTGGGGCAAGGCGACGACGGCGCTCCAGTTTGCCGTCTTGATGGGCTTGGCCGCACAGGCGGTCTTTCCCTGGGTCATTTTCACAGCCTTCTTCGCGATGGGCTTCCTCGCCTTCGCCGAGCTCCTGCAAATCCATAACCCTTTCGCGCCCGTCCGCTCCAACGCGCTTTAGAGCATCGCTTCGCAGAACCTACCCAATAGGTTATTTTACCTATAAAAAAGGTGGATAGGTTCGTGTGTTTGATAGCCTTACATGTTGAGCACTCCCAAATACATACCACATTCGTGAGTGAAGAAACGGCTTTTTAGAATTTCTCAACCACAGAGCAGAGAGAGAGGTTGGAGAAGCCCCAACAATTTAAACGACTAAATTGAAAACGGTCGTTGGAGCTGCTCCTGGACCGGATAGCCGATGCCGGCGCCGGCCTTTTCCACAGCCTCGCAGATGCGGATGAGGATTTGCTGGCGGATCTCCATGAATTCCTCATAGCGCGTCTTGAGGCAATAGGCCTTGATCTCGAGGACGACGGAAGAGTCGGCAAACGCATGGATAAAGACTCTAAGTGGCTGGCTTGGGTCGATCTCGGGGTTGGCGGTAAAGAGACCGCGGATCTCAACGATAAGAGGCGCGAGCTTGCCCGCATCGGAGTAGCGCAGGGAAAGCCTTTCGTCAAAGTAGCGGTGGGTCATCCGCGACTGGTTGATAAGAAGCTCGGTTGAGAAGAGGGCGTTCGGAATATAGACCGGCTTTCTCGAGAGATCGCGAAGCGTTGTGAAATACCACCCGATCTTCTCAATGATCCCGATCAGCTTTTTTTCCGGCAGCTCGACCTGGTCGCCGACCAGAAACGGACGCGTCAAATAGATCGTAAGTCCTCCGTAGAAGTTCGAGATGGCGTCTTTGCTCGCAAAGCCGAGCGCTGCGGCGCCGATGCCTCCAAAAGCGAGGAAGGGGGCGATGTCGAGGCCGAGCAGATCGAGGACGATCAGGGCGGCGATCGAGAAGACGGCGATCGAAAACGTTTTGCGGAGAATTTCGAGCAGCGTCGGCTCGATGATTTGCTTATTGGCCAGCCGCCCAAAGAGGCGCTGGAGAAAAAAACAAAGGAGGAAAAGGAAAAAAACTCCTCCC
>DAIDLB010000138.1 GCA_027449725.1 Chlamydiota bacterium | reverse complement strand
GAGATTTCCCAAACCAAAAAAGACCATCGCATAAATCGAGATATAGCTGCTGCCTCCTAAATCGGAGACGATGTAGA
This sequence comes from Chlamydiota bacterium, assembly GCA_027449725.1. Taxonomy (GTDB): domain Bacteria; phylum Chlamydiota; class Chlamydiia; order Chlamydiales; family SM23-39; genus JAKBAE01. Next base: position 4,693 of record DAIDLB010000138.1, on the reverse strand, counting down.
CCCCGGCCATGTTGGTCACGGTATTGTAGAAAACGGCGAGAAAAAGGGTCATGAGGAGGGAGATGAAAAAAAAAGGCGAGGGCCTTTCCATCAAGGTGCCTCGATCTGCTGCTGAATCTGCGCATCCATTTTAAACGCCTGCTTCAGAAAGAGCGGCAAGTTCACCACCAATTCCCTCGGCTGGAATTTGTCTGCGTAATATTCCTCTAAAATGGGGTCATAGTTCTCGGCAACGATCTGCCTGATCCACTCGCGGTCTCCCCGCTCTTCGATCTCAAAAATATCTGTCTCGTAGTGTGGCGATCCCTTCGTTGAATCGGGCACCTGCCTCCCCTTTTTCTTCCGCACATTCACCCACGCCCTGCAGGTTAGCCCCACCCGAAGAGGATGCTCTTCGATTTCTTTCGGATCGAGCGCGACGCGGACGGGAAGGCGCTGGACGATCTTGATCCAGTTGCCCGAAAGATTTTGCGGCGGCAGGAGAGAAAAGACATTGCCCGCCCCGCCGGGAAGCCCCACGATGCTTCCATGGAAGACGTGTTCTTCTCCCCACAGATCGACGGTAATGTCAACCTTTTGGCCGAGGCGCATCCTTTTAAGCTGCGTTTCCTTGTAGTTGGCGTTCACCCAAATTTGGTCGAGCGGGATGACGCTGAGGAGCGGCTGTCCAGCCGGCACCCACATCCCCACCTGGATCGTCCGCTGGGCGGCCAGCCCCCGCACGGGCGAGTAGATGTTGCAGCGGTAGAGACGCACCCAGGCGTCGCGCACCTGATCGGACGCGGCGACGACAAGCGGATGGGTTTGAATCGAGGTATTTTGAACGACGGCCAGGGCCTTATGATAGAGCGCGACCGTCATCTCCAGAGACGAGTACTGGGCGCGTAGGGCAGCGATCGCATGCTCGTAGTCCTCGACGGAGACGGCCTGTTCACGGAATACCTCGTAGCGGTGGAGGAAATCCTGCGCATCGCGGATCAGCTCTGCGATTTTGAGGTCGATCTCCGCGCGGTAGACGAAGACCTGGTGGAACATCTCGGAGACTTGGCGAACCGTCTGCGCGAGCGCTTCATTGGCCCGCTCAAGCGCGATCTTTGCGTCGGTCTGATCGAGCGTCACTAGGAGCTGCCCTTTTTCGACGAGAAACGAATCGTCGGTCCGGATCGAGGTGACAAAGCCCGGATGGAGCGGCGTAATGTAGACCTGGTTGCCATGGACATAGGCGTCATCGGTGTATTTGTAGAAACGGAAATAAAAGAGCCACACGAAAAAAAAGACGAGCAGGATGAGAAAGCAAATTCCCCAGAAACGGATCGCCAGTTTTTTCCGCTTGGACATCATCCGCCTCCCGCACAGCAAAAGCCGCCGCCGAGCGCTCGCGTGAGCGAAAGGCTGACGAGGTATTGTTGAAAGAGGAGCTGTACGTCTTCCAGCCTCTTTTGGATCAGCTCTTCTTGAAACCGGTAGGCTTGCAGGCTGTTATCGAGACCACTTGTCCTCCTCGAGAGCGTCAGGCCGTATCTCGCCTTGGCATTCGTAACGATCTTCGATTGCTTTTCCTTCTCTCCATAAACCGCCCTTCCGATCGAGAGGAGGTCTGCAACCTGGTTGAAACTCTGGAGGATCAGCTCGTTATATTGATAAACCCCCTCATAGAAAAGGGCTTTTTTCGCATCGATATTGGCTTGGATGGCGCCGGCGGTATAGACGGGCAGGCTCAATCCCGGCGTGGCGCCGATCGTCTTGCTGATCCACTCGAAGAGGTTCGACCAGGAGCCGCTCTGAAATCCCAAAAGGCCGGTCACGTTGACGTCCGGCCAAAAATTGGCTTTGGCCGCTCCCACCTCGAGGGCCAGGGCGTCGAGCCGCCAGATCTGCACCATCAGGTCGGGACGCCGGGAGAGAAGTTCGAGCGAGATCGTGGACGGAACCGCCAAGCGGTCGGGAAGCGGGAGGAGCGGTTCGTCGAGGAGAAGCGGCGCATCCGGCCCCTGGCCGGCCAAGATATTGACGATATGGGTATTGACCGCGATTTCCTGTTCGATGTTGTAGACGAGCTGCTCTGCCTGAAACAGCTCTTCTTCCGAGAGCAGCGGCTCGAGCTTGGAATAGAGGGAATTTTCCAGCATCTTCGTCTGCAGCTCGAAATATTTTTTACGCACATCGGCCAGCTCAACGTAAAGTTTTTTGCGGAGCAGGTTCGTCCGGAGGGCAAAATAGCTGATCGCCAGCGAAGTGGTCGCGATCAGCTCGGCCTGTGCCGTTTCCGCGATCGCCATCCGCTCGCGGCTCAGCTCCGCGTGGTAGAGGTTGTGGTACTTTCCCCAAAAGTCGAACTCGTAGAAAAACGAGAGGCTGAAGTCGATCTGGCTGTTCGATAGGCCAATGTTCGGGTTCAGCGCTCGATAGAGGCCATTTTCGCTGATGTATTGCCACTGATCGCTTGCATTGAAATAGATCAGCGGCATGTATTTTGATCGGGCGATCACCGCCTGGCTCTTCGCATAGTCGATGCGGGTCTTCACCGATTGGATCGTCGGATTTTGATTGAGCGCCATGTCGATCAAGCCGTTGAGTTCTTTGAGCCCGTACTGCTCCCACCAGTTTTTTTCCGGCCAATCGCCTTTTGCAAAAAACGGTTCTTCGACGGGTACGGCGATCTCCGGCGTTGGGATTATCCGCTCGACATGCTCTTCCCGCGACATCGAAAGAGTGCATCCTGTCAATGCCGCAAGGGCTATCATCCCCAGCCGCTTCCTCATTTAAGCCTCTGGAGCAAATGATCTCCGACGCGAAGCGCATTGGCCATCGCTGTCAAGGAGGGATTGACCGCTCCGATGCTAGGGAAAAAGCTCGTGTCGACGACATAGAGATTGTCGAGCTCGTGCGCCTTGCAATTGGTATCGAGAACCGAACTTTTCGGATCGTTTCCAAACCGGCACGTCCCCGCCTGGTGGGCAACCCCTGCGAGCGGGATCTCCGTCTTTAGATAAGCCCTTCTCGGAATCAGGTAGTTTGGATGCATGCCGAGCGATCCGAGCATCGACTTGAGCTTTTCGTAGAGCTTTCGCGCCGGAACCTGGTTGTTCGGTGTATAGCTCAGCGTCACCCTCCCCTCAGGGTCCACCGTCACGCGGTTTTCCGGGCGGGGCAGATCTTCGGTTGAAAGCCAAAAATCGACCGCATGGTGCGCGATCCGGTTCAGCACGGCGGTCGGCACCAGCGCCGTCAAGAGCGGCTTTTCCCCTTTGAACATGGCCCCCATCGTCTTCCCAATCATCTGGATGTTGCCCATCGGATACTCAAATCCTTCCATCCCGAAGTAAAAATCGTTCAAAGCAATGGTCTTTTGAAAACGGGTCAAATTGGGTTCGATGGAAAAGGCCAGCACAGCCTGGCTGTTGTGATACATGTAGTTGCGCCCCACCTGGTCGGAGCCATTGGCCAGCCCTCCCGGATGGCATCCGTTGGCCGACTGCAAGAGGAGCCTGGCCGAGTTGGCCGCGCCGCACGAAACGACCACCACATCGCCCCGAAAGGTTCCCTTCTCAGTCACAACTTCCGTCACTGCCGTTCCCGCCGGATTGGTCAACAGCTTTTGGACTCGGACACCCCGGAGTAGGGTCACATTCGGAAACTCCAGCGCAGGGCGCACTCCAATCATCTCGGCGTCCGCTTTGGCTTGCACCAGACAGGGGAAGCCGTCGCACGTATTGCAACGGACGCAGCGGCTAAACCCCATATCCTTTTCATTGAGCATGATCCCGCAGGGAGCAGGAAAAGGGTGATAGCCCGCCTTTGTCCAGTCGTCAAAGAGCCTCTGCATCCTCGGCTCATGCGAAACTGCTGGAAAAGGATAGGGTGCGCTGCAAAACGGCTCGGTCGGATCGATGCCCCTCTGTCCATGCACCTGGTACATTTCCTCAGCCTGGCTGTAGTAAGGCTCCATCTCTTCGTAAGAGATAGGCCAGACGGGAGAGGTCCCGTCGTGGTGGGAGAGCTCTTCAAAATCCTCTTTCCGCAAACGATAGAGGGCCGCCCCATACATTTTGGTTGCGCCCCCGACAAAATAGTGGACCTGAGGCTGAAACGGTTTCCCCGAGCCGTCGTACCAGGTGTCCTGCGAGATATATCGGTTTTCAACGAAGACGGAGCGGACGTTCCAATTCTCCGGCTCCCGTTTTAGAAAGTCACCCCTCTCGAGGATCAAGATCTTTTTTCCGGACGGCGCCAAGCGCTTGGCCAGCGTGCCGCCGCCCGCGCCGGAACCGATAATAATGACATCATAGCCCATTAGATTACTCTCTAGAGGCTTCTGATATTTTTTTCTACATTTTGGAGGACTCCGTCCCCCAAGTTAAAGATTCCCCAACTTCCCCTTCTCGATCTGCTCTGGAGACTTATGCTGAAGCGCATATTGGCCGTACTGCTGGATCATCTTGGCCACGACGGCCGTCCATCCGGTCTGGTTGCTCGCCCCGAGGCCGGCCCCGTTGTCGCCATGGAAATATTCGTGAAAGAGTATGTAGTCTTTCCAATGGGGATCGGTCTGGAATTTCTCGATGCCGCCATAGACGGGGCGGCGCCCCTTTTCATCTTTTAGGAAGATCTTGATGAGGCGGAGCGAGAGGTCGGACGTCACGTCCCAAAGCGACTGCTTCTTGCCTGATCCGGTTGGATATTCGATTTGAAA